>CAXSEK010000510.1:0-2491 GCA_964235625.1 uncultured Acetobacteraceae bacterium | reverse complement strand
AAATTGTGGGTGAGGACGCGATGGATGCCGAGACGGCCAACGCCCTCATTATGGCCGCCCGTGCGCACTGGTTCGGGGAGGATAGTGCTGCGGCGCCGGCGGCAGAGGAGGCTGACAACGGCTGACCTCGATCGACGGCCGCTGCCGTTCCAGGCCTCCTCTTCGGTTGAAACGGACGACGAGGACGCCCATGAGCGCGGCCCGCTGCGGCGATGTCTCGTCACCCGCGAGCATGGCGAGCGCACCCGGATGCTGCGATTTGTGCTCGGGCCCGACCGGACAGTGGTGCCCGACCTGCTTGCACGGTTGCCCGGCAGGGGAATGTGGTTGAGCGCCCGTGCCGATGTGGTAGAAGCGGCCGCAGCCCGGGGTGCGTTCGCACGCGCGGCACGTAGCCCCGTGATCGTCCCGCCGGAGCTTGCGACCGTCATACGGGCCGGGTTGATCCGGCGAGTCACAGATTTGCTTGGACTGGCTCGTCGCGCCGGTCAGGCGGTTGGGGGTTATGCGAAAGCCCGTGAGACGCTGGTGCAAGGGCGGGCTGGGTTGGTGGTGCAGGCGACGGACGGCAGCGACGAAGAGTGCCATCGCCTGATGTCGGGCGCACATGACGTGCCGGTCATGCGGCCTTTGACGGCGGCAGCTCTGGGAGCGGTGTTCGGGCGTGACCATTTGGTGCACGTCGCCGTTTCGCATGGGCGCCTGGCGGATGGATTGACTGCGGAGACGGCTCGGCTGGCCGGCATGGCCAGCGTGGTTGGAATGGTGAACAGCCCGGCGCCCAAGCGGCGCCGCGGTTCGATCGAACGGACGGGTGAATGAGCGAGAACAACGATCAGGACGCGGCAAAGGGGCGGCTTTCATTGCGCCCTGCCGGCCGTCTGGAACTGGGCCGTACGGTAGACGCCGGGTCGGTGCGCCAGAGCTTCAGCCACGGCCGGTCCAAGGAGGTCCAGGTGGAGGTGCGCAAGAAGCGCCCGCCCTTCCCTGCCCCAGCATCGGCCACACCGAGTGCGGCGCCGTCCGTGCCGGGTGCCCCGCGCCCGCCTGCCGGTCCCGCACGCCCGCCTGCTGGTGCCGGACGTGCGCTGACCGCTGGCGAGTTGGCCACCCGGCAGCGCGTGCTGGAAGAGCAGAAGCGCGACGCCGCCCGCCGCGAGACGGACCGGCGCGAGCAGGAGAAGATCTCCATCCTATCTGCTGCCGAGGAAGCGCACCGCCGCGAGGAGGAAGCTGCCAAGGCTGCCGAACAGGAGGCACGGGAAGCCGAGCTCCTGGCGAGGCAGACTGCCGAGGCGGAGGCGAGACAACGCGCGGTCGAGGCAGCCCGGCCTGCATTGGTTGAGCCGGATGGCACGGCCGCGGCATCGGCCCCGATGGCCGCCGGTGCCGCGGCCCAGAGCACGGCGCCTGTCTCCCCCTTGACGGCCGCGGCGCAAGCCGTAGCAGCACCAGTCGCGGCGCCGGGGTCCCCCTCCGAGACGCTGCGGCTTAAGCCGGCCCGTCCCGGCGAGGACGATGAAGCCCCACGCCGCCGGCCCGGGATGGCGCTGCCAGCCCGTAAGGTTCCGGCAACGGTGGCCAAAAAGGGCGTCATGGGTCGCCGTGACGGCCGCATCGACGTGCAGGCCGCGATCGAGGGCGAGGACGAGAAGACCCGCTCGCTCGCCAGCGTCCGCCGCCAGCGCGACCGCGAGCGCCGCCAGCAGGAGCTGGAATTGCTCCGCTCGGACGGTCTGAAAGTCACGCGCGACGTGGTGCTGCCGGATACGATCACCGTGCAGGAATTGGCCGCGCGTATGGCCGCCCGGGCCGGCGACGTGGTGAAGGCGCTGATGAAGATGGGCGTGATGGCGACCATCACGCAGTCCCTCGATGCCGACACGGCCGAGCTGGTCGTGCAGGAGTTCGGTCACCGGGCCCGCCGCGTGTCCGAGAGCGACGTCGAGCTCGGGATCGAGGGCGAGACCGACATCGACACCGACCTGGCACCACGCGCGCCGGTTGTAACGGTGATGGGCCATGTCGACCACGGCAAGACCAGCTTGCTGGACGCGCTGCGCTCGACGGACGTGGTGCGCGGCGAGGCCGGCGGCATCACGCAGCATATCGGCGCCTACCAGGTGCAGATGCAGTCCGGCAACCGGATCACGTTCATCGACACGCCGGGCCACGAGGCGTTCACCGCCATGCGCTCCCGCGGTGCCTCGGTGACGGACATCGTGGTGCTGGTGGTGGCCGCCGATGACGGCGTGATGCCGCAGACGATCGAGGCGATTCGCCACGCCAAAGCGTCCGGCGCGTCGATCATCGTCGCCATCAACAAGATGGACAAGCCGGACGCCAATCCGGCCCGCGTGCGCCAGGAGTTGCTCAGCCACGAGATCGTGGTCGAGGAGATGGGCGGCGACACGCAGGACGTGGAGGTGAGCGCGCTTAAGAAGCTTGGGCTGGACAAGCTGGAGGAGGCGATCCTGCTGCAGGCCGAATT
>CAXSEK010000509.1:0-2492 GCA_964235625.1 uncultured Acetobacteraceae bacterium | reverse complement strand
TGTTCAGCCCCCAGCCGAGCATGATGTAGGTCAGCACAAGGATCCCGAGATCGACGTAGTAGCGCCCTGCTACGAACGGCAGGCCCACCGCCACCAGCAGCAGCACCGGCGCCACCACCCGCCCCGCCCGCGTCAGCGCCTCGGCCGTACGCCGGTTGGCAGCGACGGCGGCACTCCGGCGGCGGCCGGACCACAGCACCTGCAGCAGCCGCAGCGCGAACACGGCGGCGACCAGCACGCCGACCAACACGGGGCGGGGACGCAGTACCAGGTGGGTGGGGCCCGGGTCCATCTTCAGCCCGACCATGGCCCCGAACAGCCCGAGCGCCACCAGCGCCGCCAGGCCGGCCTGCTTCAGCGCGCGGATCATACCTTTTCCACGTCCGCCCGGCCGAGCAGCCCCGTCGGCATGAAGATCAGCACGATGATCAGGATCGAGAACGCCGCCACGTCCTTGTATTGGCCGGACGCGTAGGCGGACCAGAACACCTCGATCAGCCCGATCAGCAGCCCGCCCAGCACGGCACCCGGCAGCGACCCGATCCCGCCCAGCACCGCCGCGGTGAACGCCTTCACGCCGGGGATGAACCCGCTGTAGAAGTCGATCACGCCGTAATACAGCAGGAACATTAGCCCGGCGACCGCCGCCAGCGCGGCGCCAATGACGAAGGTGAGGCTGATCGTGCGGTCCGTGTCGATCCCGAGCAGCCCGGCCATGCGGATATCCTGCTCGCACGCCCGCATCGCCCGCCCGAGCGCGGTCCGCGTCACCAGCCAGGTGAACACCCCCAGCACCAGCAGCGTGGTCACCACGATGGCGATCTGCATGTAGGTGACCTGCACCGCGAACCCGTCTTGCGTGAACAGTTGCAGCCCGCCCGGGACCAGCGGCGCGATCGGCTTCACGTTGGCGCCCTGCGCGATCTGCGCGAAGTTCTGCAGCACCAGCGACATGCCGATCGCACTGATCAGCGGCGCCAGCCGGAACGACCCCCGCAGCGGCCGATACGCCACCCGCTCGATCGTCCAGCCATACAGCCCGGCAATGGCCGCTGCGAACACCAAAGTGAGCACGAGAGCGATCGGCACCGCCGTGATCCCCACCAGCCCGAGCAGCAGCAACGAGATCAGCGATAGGAAAGCCCCCACCATGAACACGTCACCATGGGCGAAGTTGATCATCCCGATGATGCCGTAGACCATGGTGTAGCCCACCGCGATCAGCCCGTAGATCATCCCCAAGGTCACGCCATTGATCAGCTGCTGCAAGGCATAAGCCACGGACATCCCCCCAACGCTGAAGCCCCGAGGAACCACACGTCCCAAGGTGCGCGCAAGGGAGACGCCTGACCCGCCCACCCGAAGGGGCTTTTCATCGCCGCCCACTCCGCCTATAAAGCTCCCGTCGGGTGATTAGCTCAGTTGGTAGAGCAGCTGACTCTTAATCAGCGGGTCGTTGGTTCGAACCCAACATCACCCACCAATTCCTATTTTTCTGCAATGGCGTAAACACTTCTCTATACCCTTCTGGCATTATCGCCATAGCTGATGCGCCTTTGACGCCTGTAGCCGGGCATGTCACAGATTCGTTGGGTGGAGAATTTGCTGATGGCAATCATTGAGAACACTATGACGGTGGCGGATGATGACACGCCGATCGACAAATCTCCCTCCCTCACGCGAGCGACTGCTCGTTGGTTAAAACGGCAGTCTCAGACTGCGATTTCACCTGAAGCACAAGCGAGGGTTGCTCTGTGCGTGATGGATTTCCTCTCAAACTGTCTTGGTGCTTTGGGCACCCCTGACGGCAGCAAAATTTTGCGGGTTTCTAAATGCCTTGGCGGGCGACCGGAAGCAGTCCAGTTCGGCGTTGCCGACGATGTTCGTGCCGCCGATGCGGCATTCGGAAACGCCGCGCTTGGCCACTCGTTGATCCAAGACGACATCGATGTCGCCAGCGGGAGTCATTTCGGCGTAATCGTGGTCCCCGCGCTGATTGCGTTTGCCCAACGCGAACACCTCTCCGGTCAGCAACTATTGCAGGGGCTACTCGCAGGCTACGAAGCGTGCGCGCGACTTGGCGAAGTAATGGTAAAGTTCCGCCCTGCCAACCAGAGGCACTTTCGCCCTTCTGGTTTGGTCGGAGCGTTCGGCGTGGTAGCTGGCTTGACGGCAGCTGCGGGCGTCGACGAGGACACCGCTGTATCGGCTTTGGGTTATGGGATCGATTTTGCTAGCGGCCTTAATCAGTGGGCCTGGTCCGGCAGCCAAGAAATCTTCATCCACGCTGCTCGGTCCGCCAGCGGTGGCCTGTTGGCATTCGACCTTGCTGCAAGCGGGCTGAAAGCATCAGACCATATACTCGAAGGGCCAGACGGGCTTTTCAAAGCCCACGGCCTTCGCGACGGCGCCGCAGCCGCATATGCTAGGAGTTTGTTGGATCCGGCGGAGCGGATCCTGTCTACCCGGTTCAAGCGCGTTTCGGGATGTGC
>CAXSEK010000508.1:0-2505 GCA_964235625.1 uncultured Acetobacteraceae bacterium | reverse complement strand
GATGGTCGGCGTCGCCTATCTCTCGGCCGAGCCCGGCACCCCGCCCTTCGTGACACCGGGCCAGTCGGTCGCCGCCGGGCAGACCGTACTGCTGATCGAGGCGATGAAGACGTTCAACCAGATCAAGGCACCCCGGGCCGGCGTGGTCACCCGCGTGCTCGTCACCTCGGGTCAGCCCGTGGAATACGGCGAGGCGTTGTTGGTGGTGGAATAGTGTTCGGCAAGATCCTCATCGCCAACCGGGGCGAGATCGCGTTGCGCATCCAGCGTGCCTGCCGCGAGCTCGGCATCCCGACCGTGGCCGTCCACTCCACCGCCGATGCCCAGGCGATGCATGTGCGGTTGGCCGATGAGAGCGTGTGCATCGGGCCCGCCGCGGCACGCGACAGCTACCTCAATATCCCCGCCATCCTGACCGCGGCTGCCATCACCGGCGCGGACGCCATCCATCCCGGCTACGGCTTCCTGTCAGAGAACGCCGGCTTCGCGGAGATGGTGGAGGATCACGGGCTGACATTCATCGGCCCGTCCGCCGCGCATATCCGGATGATGGGCGACAAGATCACCGCCAAGGCCGCGATGGCCTCGCTCGGCGTTCCCTTGGTGCCCGGCAGCGACGGGGCGGTGACGGACCTGGCGGAGGCCGCCGCCGTGGCCGGGCGCATCGGCTACCCAGTGCTGATCAAGGCCGCCGCCGGCGGCGGCGGACGCGGCATGAAGGTGGCGCACTTGGCGGAGGAACTGCACGAGGCCTGGCGCGTGGCCCGCGCCGAAGCACGCGCTGCCTTCGGCAACGACGCCGTGTATATAGAGAAGTACCTGGACCGGCCGCGCCATATCGAGTTGCAGGTGCTGGCGGACAGCCAGGGCACCGTCGTCCATCTCGGGGAGCGCGACTGCTCTCTGCAACGCCGCCATCAGAAGCTGCTGGAGGAAGCCGGCTCTCCCGCGCTCGGTGCCGCCCAGCGGGACGCGCTGGGTGCGACGGTGACGGCCGGGCTCGCCAAGCTCGGCTACCGCAATGCCGGCCCGCTCGAGTTCCTGTATCAGGACGGCCAGTTCGCCTTCATCGAGATGAATACCAGGCTGCAGGTCGAGCATCCGGTCACGGAGATGGTCACTGGCATCGACATCGTGCGTGAGCAAATCCGCATCGCCGCCGGGCAACCGCTCGGCTACGTGCAGGAGGACGTGCGATTTAGCGGCCACGCCATCGAAGTGCGGGTGACGGCCGAAGACCCTGAGACGTTCGCGCCATCGCCGGGCCGGGTGGACGTGTTCCACGCGCCGGGCGGGTTGGGGGTCAGGGTCGATTCGGCCTTGTATAGTGGCTACGTCGTCCCGCCGCACTACGACAGCATGGTGGCCAAGCTGATCGTGCACGCGTCCGACCGGCCGACGGCGCTGGCCCGGCTCCGCCGCGCGCTGGAGGAGTTCGCCGTGGCCGGCATCAAGACCACCCTGCCCCTGCACCAGCGCATCGCGGCCGACCCAGAATTTAACGCCGGGGAGTACGACATCCATTGGTTGGAGCGGTTCGTGGCGGGTGGTTAGGGGTCGGGCCACCCCCCACTGCCGCGTAGCGAAGGCTCACCCAACCGGCGGAACGCCCTGCGGATCCAGCCGGTATCCGCCACCCTCCGTCACCAGCAGCCTCGCATTGCCCGGGTCCGGCTCGATCTTCTGCCGCAGCCGGTAGATGTGCGTCTCCAGCGTGTGTGTCGTGACGGCGGCGTTGTAGCCCCAGACCTCGTTCAGTAGCACCTGGCGCGCCACCGGCTTGGTGCCAGCGCGATACAGAAACTTCAGGATCGCGGCTTCCTTCTCGGTCAGCCGGATGCGCCGGTTCTTGATCGGCTCCTGCAGCAACTTGGCCGACGGGCGGAACGTGTACGGCCCGATCGTGAACACCGCATCCTCGCTGTTCTCGAAGATGCGGAGTTGCGCGCGCAACCGGGCCAGCAACTCGGCCAAGCGGAAAGGCTTGGCGATGTAGTCGTTGGCGCCGGAATCCAGGCCTCGCACCACGTCCGCCTCGTCGTCCGAGCCGGTCAGCATGATGATCGGCATGCGCATACCCTGCCGCCGGAGACTGGCGCACAAATCCCGTCCATCGCCGTCGGGCAAGCCCACGTCGAGGATCACCGCATCGAACCGCGCATCGCGTGCCGTAACCTTGGACTCAGCCTCGCTGATCGAGCCCGCTTCGTCCGCGCTGAACTCGCCATCGAACTGCAACTGCTCGACGAGGGTCTCACGGAGGGAGAGATCATCGTCAACGATCAGGATTGGGCGCTCGCCCGCCATCAGCGACTTCCTTCACTCGTTCCCATCACGATGCCCCAGGCTGGGGTTCGCTCGGCCTGGCCCGCACCGCGCACCCAACACACTTTCCGGGGTGCAGACCAGCCGCGGCAATAACCGGTTCGGCGTCACAACGCCGCCAGGCGCTGGGCAATCTGCCTCACCACACTACAGCCTGCACACATTACCGTGATCGCGTCC
>CAXSEK010000507.1:0-2510 GCA_964235625.1 uncultured Acetobacteraceae bacterium | reverse complement strand
CCAGCAGCAGCGCCTCGCCGTTCAGGGCGCCGCCCACCACGCGGCTGCCGGGCTGCTTCGGCACAGGCAGGCTCTCGCCGGTCAGCAGGCTCTCGTCGGCGCTGCCGCTGCCTTCGCGCACGAGGCAGTCGGCGGCGATGCGCTCGCCGGGCCGGATCACCAGCAGGTCACCGGGGCGTAGCTCGGTGGCGGCGATGTCGTGGTCGGCGCCGCCGCGGCGCACCCGGGCCCGCTCCGGCCGGAGCCGTTCCAGCGCGTGGATGGCGGCGCCGGCCTGGCGGCGGGCACGGCTTTCCAACCACTTGCCCAAGCGCACCAGGGCGATGACGACGGCGGACGCTTCGAAATACAAGGGCCCGCCACGGCCGGCGGCCAGCTCCCACACGCTGAGTCCGAAGGCGGCGCTGGTACCGAGGGCAACCAGCGTGTCCATCGTGCCGGTGCCGGCCCGCAGCGCCTTCCACGCGCCGCGGTAGAAGCGGGCGCCGAACACGACCTGGATCAGGGCGGCGAGACCGCACTGCACCCAGCCGGGCAGCGTGGCGTCCACCCCGAACGGCATCAGCAGCATCGGCGCCAGCAGCGGGGCCGCGACGGCACAGGCGATGCCCGCCTCCAGGCCGTCGCGCCTGGCCGCCTGCTCCCGCGCGTCGCCGGCTGCCGGATCGCCGCCCGTGGCCACAGGCGAGGCATCGTAGCCGGCCCGGCGCAGGGCGGCCTGCATCGCCTCCAGGCCGCCGGCATCGGCCAAGGTGCGCACCCGGGCATGTTCGGTGGCCAGGTTCACCTCCGCGGTGATCACGCCGGGAACGGTCAGCAGCGCCCGCTCGACCCGGCCGGCGCAGGAGGCGCAGCTCATGCCGGTAACGGCGAGATCCACCGTGTCCTCGGTGGCGGGGTAGCCGGCGCTGCGTAACGCATCGGCCAGGGCGGCCGCCCGGAACCCGGGCCCGGTACTGACCGAGGCCCGCTCGGTCGCCAGGTTGACCGCGGCCTGGGCGACCCCGGACACCGCTGCCACGGCCCGTTCCACCCGGCGCACGCAGGCGGCACAGCTCATCCCAGTCACGCGGACCCCGAGCCGGGTCGCGCCGTCCTGGGGAGTGGCATTGGAAGAAGCAACTCGTTCGACGACATGGTCCATACCGGTCACTCCATTGGATCCGGCAGCACAGATGGGGGTTCCCACGCGGGGAAGATCAAGGGCTCGCCGGAGCATGACACAATTCCAACGCCGGGGATGCCGCGCGGACGGTGCGGAACCCTCTGCCTCGGGCAGAGGTGGCTCCGATGCAGAGGGATCTTTCCAAAACAGGGGAGAAGACTAGCCAATGTTGCTGCCGTGGTGCGCTGACTCAGGTCAAGGGCAAGGCGCAATGGTCGCGGTAGGCTGGGCGTTGCAGCAGACGGTCATACCAGGCGCGCAAGTGCGGCAGGTCGGGGCGCATTACGGTGAAGGAGAACCAGCGGTGGATGTGCACGCCGAGCGGGATGTCGGCAAGGGTGAAGTCCCGCCCGGCGATCCAGTCGCGGCGTGCCAACTGGGCGTCCAGCACGGCATAGGCGTGGCCGAGCTTTATCATGCTCGCCTCGATCGCGGCCGTGTTTCGGTGTTCGGGTGCGGTGCGGACCAGGCCCTGGAAAACGGTGGTGCCGGGCGGGGCCTGGGTGGTCTGCTGCCAGTCCATCCAGCGGTCGATAGTGGCGCGCGCCTGCAGGTCTGCCGGCCAGATCGTGGCGCCACCGGGGTCCGCCGCGGCGATGTAGCGCAGGATGGCGTTGCTCTCCCACAGGGTGAAGCCGTTCGCCTCCTCAAGTGTCGGAACCACGCTGTTGGGGTTCATCGCAACGTAGTCCGCATCGTGCGTCCGGCCGAACGGGCCGCCGGCGTCGATCCGCTCGTAGGGCAAGTTCAGCTCCTCAAGCAGCCAGATGACCTTCATTACGTTGGAGGAGTTCTTCCGGCCCCAAACTTTGCGCATCGCGTCTCTCTCCGGTCACCCGGTGGAAGGCTACGGTGTTTGCACCGGGCGTGGAAGCGGGCGAGAAGGCGGGGATGACGCGAACCTGGGTCCTGGCGGCGATCTCTCTCCTGGTGGCATCGGCCGCGTTGGCTGCGGCGTTCGGAGCCGAGTGGTATGGCGGGTTGGTCCCGTGCGCGTTGTGCCTGGTGGAGCGGTGGCCCTACCGGATAGCGGCGGTGCTGGCGGTGGTCGCGTTGCTGCCGTTGCACGGCGGGCTCACGCGGCCGGTCTTGTGGGGCGTGGTGCTATGCATGGTCGCGTCGTTGGCGGTGGCGTCGGTGCATGTGGGCGTGGAGCAGGGCTGGTGGCCGAGCCCGCTGCCGGAATGCGTCGCCCCCAATCTCGGCACCGGGTCGATCGCCGAGCGGCTGGCGCGCATGCCGGCTCATCCCGCCAAGCCGTGCGACGACCCGACCTACCTGCTGCCCGGGGTCCCCGTTTCGATGGCGGCGATGAACGGGCTAGCCGCCCTGGTGTTCGGGGTGT
>CAXSEK010000506.1:0-2517 GCA_964235625.1 uncultured Acetobacteraceae bacterium | reverse complement strand
AGGCCCACGAAATTCAGGATGATCGGCACCACCACGATGGCGCTCATCGCCACGATGATGAACAGGATGGCTCCGAACGTGAAGCCGAGCGTGATCATCGTCCGCCGCAGGAACGAGCGCTTCTCCTTCTCGTGGTAGACGACGTTCAACGCATCGAACAAACCCTTGATGCCCTGGTTGGAGCTCCAGAGTGATGTCAGCAGCCCGATGGCGAACGCAAAGCCCAGCGCCTGCTTCGGGTTGCTGGTCAGCGCCTTGACCTGCTGCGTGATGATGTCCAGCCCGCCGCCCGGCACCACGCCTTGCAGCGACGCCAACTGGCCGTTCACGCTCGCCGGGTCGGAGACCATGCCATACAACGAGACCAGCGTCGCAATCGCCGGGAAGATTGCGAGCAACGTGTAGAACGTCACGCCTGCCGCCTCCGTCATCAGCCGGTCGTCGTTGAACCCGGCGAACACCCGCTTCAGCACGGCCCACCAGCCGCGGGCCGGGATCTGGTGCGGGCCGTCGGCCGACTGCCCGAAATCCGTCGTGCCGGCATCCGTCTTGGCGCCACCTGGTGTCCCGGACGGCGCGCCCGCCCGGATCGCGGGCGTGCGGGTCCCGCCATAGGTGGAGGCCAGCAACCCGGCCGCAGTGAGCGTGAGGAGCAGGGCGGTGCTGGGGCCGGAGTCTTTCGCCATGGTTTCGTCTCAACGATTGCAACGAGCGGTGAAGTCCCTCAGGCGGATTTGGTTGCAGAACGGGCACGCGTGCCCCGGCCGCAAGCCCGGCCATCAGGGCCGCCGTTGCCGATACAGCACGCCCTCCGCCACCAACGCCTCGATCTCCTCCGCCGCATACCCGTGCTCGCCCAGCACGGCGTCCCCGTGCTCGCCGAAATGCGGCGGCCGGCTACGCGCGCCACCCGGCGTCCGGCTCAGCTTGATCGGCGTGCCGAGCGAGCGGACCCCGTCCACGTCCGTCACCATCGCCCGCGCCGCCGTATGGGGGGCAGCCACTGCCTCGTCCACGCCCAGCACCGGCCCAGCCGGCACGCCCAGGCGCGAGAGGCTGTCGCTCAGTTCATGCCCATCCCGCGCCTCGAACGCCGCGGACAGCTCCGCCCGCAACGCGTCCCGGTTGGCCACGCGCTGCGCGTTGCCGGTGAACCGCGAATCCTCCGCCAGGTCCGCCCGCCCGATCGCGGTGACGAGCTTGCGGAACTGCCCGTCATTGCCCACCGCCAGGAAGATGCTGCACGTCGCCGTCGGGTAGGAATCGTAAGGCGCGATGTTGGTGTGCGCGTTTCCCACGCCAGCCGGCCGCTTGCCGCTCAGCAGGTAGTTCGCGGCCGACGGGTGCAGCAGCGCCATGCCGCAATCATGCAGCGTCATGTCCAGGTACTGCCCGCGCCCGGACCGCGTGCGCTCCTGCAATGCCATCAGGATCGCGACCGTGGAATACAGTCCGGTCGCCAGGTCCACCACCGGCGTGCCCATGCGCATCGGTCCGGTCTCCCCGGTGCCGTTGATCGACATCAGACCGACCATCCCCTGCACCACGGCGTCGTAGCCCGGCAGCCCGCCCAGCGGTCCCTCCGCCCCGAAGCCCGAGACCCGGCAATGGATCAGCCCGGGGAACAGCGGTTCCAGCGTACCATAGCCCAGGCCCCACCGCTCCATGGTGCCTGGCTTGAAGTTCTCCACCAGCACGTCCGCACCCGCCAGCAGGCGTAGCAGCACCGCCCGCCCGCCCGGCTTGCCGAGATCGAGTGCGATGCTGCGCTTGTTGCGGTTTACGCCGAGGAAATACGCGGCCTCCTGGGTCTGCGCGTCGAAGGGCGGGCCGTAATCCCGAGTCTCGTCGCCCTGCGGCGGCTCGACCTTGATCACTTCCGCGCCGTGGTCGGACAGGATCATGGTGCAGTACGGGCCGCCCAGCACCCGGGTAAGGTCCACGATCTTGAGCCCGGCGAGCGCGCCTGGCTTCTGCACCATCATGTCAGCCATTGACCTGCCCTCCGTTCCTTACCGGCACCTTAATGCGCGCTCACCGGGACACCAGCCGCATGATTGCCGATTTACCCTGCCGGCGCCTTGCACTAGCGTCGCGGTAGATGCCGGACCAACCGGCACGTCCAAGGAGCGCCGCCATGTCCGTATTGCGCCTGCTGCCGGCCCTCGCGGCTTTCGCCCTGCCCGCTATCGCCCTGGCGGCCGACCCGATCAAGATCGGCGTGATCGCCGAGAACTCCGCCATTGCCGGCATCGCCATCCCCAACGGCGCGCAGATCGCAGTGGACGAGATCAATGCCAAGGGCGGCGTGGATGGCCGGCAACTGGAACTGGTCGCGTATGACGACCACAACTCCGCCGCGGACGCCGTGCGCGCGATGCAGCGCCTTGCCTCGCAGGACAAGGTCAGTGCGGTGATCGCCACCTACACCAGCGAAGTGGCCTTGGCGCTGGAGCCCTGGGCCGGGCGCCTGAAGATGCCGACGGTGACACCAGGTGCGGCCAGCGACGACATCGG
>CAXSEK010000505.1:0-2534 GCA_964235625.1 uncultured Acetobacteraceae bacterium | reverse complement strand
CGCCGCTCGGCGGGATAGTCCACGCCGCCGTGGACATGGATGACGGCCTGCTCTCCAGCATCAGCCAGGCCCGCTTTGCCCGGTCGCTCAGGCCCAAGCTGGACGGCACGGCGGCCCTCGACCGGCTGACCCGGCAGGACCCGGTCGAGCTGTTCGTCGTGTTCTCCTCCGTCACCACCGTGCTCGGCAATCCCGGCCAAGCCAACTACGTGGCCGCCAACGCCGCGGCCGAGGCCGTGGTCGAGGCCCGCCAACGCGAGGGCCTGCCCGGCCTGGCCGTGCAATGGGGCCCGATCGCCGATGCCGGCTACCTGGCGCGCGAGACCGGGGTCGCCGACCTGCTCGCCAAGCGGCTGGGCGAGCGCTTGCTGACGGCCCGCGACGCCCTCGCCTGCCTGCCGACGCTCCTGGCCAGCGGACTGCCCGTGATCGGGCTCGCCCGCATCCGCTGGGGCCAGCTATCTGCAGGCTTGCCGCTGCTGCAATCGCCGATGTTCGAAGCCGTCCAGGGCGGCCCGGCCGACGCCGTGGCAGTGACCGATCTGGCGAGCATGCTGGCCAGCTGCACCCCGGAGGAGGCGCAGGCGCGTCTCACCGACCTGCTCGCGGAGGAGGTCGCCCGCATCATGCGCATGCCCGCGAGCGCCATCCTGCGGCACCGCCCCCTGGCCGAGCTGGGCATGGACAGCCTGATGGCGGTCGAGCTCCGGATGGCGGTGGAGCAGCGTTTCGGCCTGACGCTGCCGGTGATGGCCCTGTCCGACGGCGTCACGCTGATCGCCCTGGCCGCGCGCATGGCCCGCACCGCCACCGCCACCACGGCCGAGCGCCCCGACGAGCCGCAGGCCCTCGCCGCCCGCCTCAGCCGCCTGGAGCCCGAGCCAGCCGAACCGGCATTCGCCGAGACCGCGGTGCACGCATGAGCGGCCTGTTCGGACTGCCCGGCGATGCGAAATCCCGGCTCGTGGCGCGCATGGCGTCCCGCGCTGCCACTGCGCCGCCCCCGGCCCCACCCGAACCGGCGCCCGCCCTCGGCAACGGCGAGGTCAAGGCCGACCTCGACATGATGCAGCGCGCGGCGGTCTCGCTGGGCATCGAGAACCCGTATTTCCAAACCCACGCCGCCATCGCCGGCGCCCGCACCACGATCGGCAACCGCGCCTTCGACAACTTCGTCTCCTACAACTACCTCGGCCTAAATGGAGACGAGCGGGTCAGCGGCGCCGCCAAGGCCGCGATCGACCGCTACGGCACCTCCGTCTCCGCGAGCCGCTTGGTGTCCGGCGAGCGGCCACTGCACGGCGCGCTGGAGGAGGCGCTGGCCGATGCCCATGGCTGCGAGGCCGCGCTGAGCTTCGTCAGCGGGCACGCGACCAACGTGACCGTCATCGGCCACCTGATCGGCGCCGAGGACGCCGTGGTGTACGACGCGCTCAGCCACAACAGCATCGTGCAGGGCGCCCAGCTCTCCGGCGCGCGGCGGGTGCCGTTCCCGCATAACGACCCGGCGGAGCTCGACCGCATCCTGGCCCGGGTCCGGCCGACGGTGAAGCGCGTGCTGGTGGTCATCGAAGGCCATTACAGCATGGACGGGGACGTGCCGGACCTGCCGGCGATGATCGCCGTCGTCCGCCGCCACCGCGCCAGCCTGATGGTGGACGAAGCGCACTCGCTGGGCGTGCTCGGCACGAGGGGCCTCGGCATCGCCGAGCATTGCGGCGTCGACCCGGCGCAGGTGGACGTCTGGATGGGCACGCTCAGCAAGACGCTGTCGTCCAGCGGCGGCTACGTCGCCGGGTCACGCGCTCTGATCGACTACCTCCGTTGCTCGGCCCCCGGCTTCGTCTACTCGGTCGGCCTCGCCCCCCCAGTCGCCGCAGCCGCGCTTGCCGCCCTGCAGATCATGCGCGCCGAACCCGACCGCGTCGCCACACTCGCCGACAACGCACGCTACTTCCTGACCGAGGCCAAGGCGGCCGGGCTGGACACGGGGCCCTCGATCGGTGCCGCCATCGTCCCCGTGATGACCGGCGGCTCGATCCGCGCCGCCCTCACCGCGGACCGCCTGCGCCAAGCCGGCGTCACCGTGCAGCCCATCATGCACCCCGCCGTCCCCGAACGCTCCGCCCGCCTCCGCTTCTTCATCTCCACCCTGCACGACCGGGCACAGATCTCCCGCGTCGTCGCCAGCACGGCCCAGGCGTTGAAAGAAGCCGGCTCCGCCGCCATCAGCTCCCTCGAACTCGCCGCCCGCCTAGCAAAGTAGGGCGGACAAGCCCTTGCGCCGTCCGCCAGTCGTGTGATGCCAAGCGGCTCGGCTCGGCCGCTTCAAGCCGCAGACCGGTCATCCACGGCCGATACGCCGCACGGTTCCCGGTAAGCGTCCAGCTCGTCCAACCCGCCAAACGCCACCGCGTCCAGGAACGCCGCCCCAGCCTGGTCATCCGCCACCACGTGGACGTGGAAACCCTCCAGCCCAACCGCGGCCATGTCCTCCCGCCGTGCACTCCCGCTCTTCACCGCCAGCATCTGCG
>CAXSEK010000504.1:0-2545 GCA_964235625.1 uncultured Acetobacteraceae bacterium | reverse complement strand
CGCTAGCCAGAGCACGGAGGTGCCGAGGCCCTCCTCATCCCCCCAGCCCCGCACCAAACCGCCGCGTATCCTCCTCGTCGTTGAAGACATGCACGCCGAGGCGCATCACGTCACCCCGTTCGGCCACGAACACGCCTCGCGCCGCCAGTCGTGCCACGGTGGCTGCCACCGCCATGCCCGGCGGTGGGTGCAGGCCAAGGATGTGCGGCGCCCGTAGCCCGGCCGGCACCGCCATCCAGCCGAGCGCCTCTGCCGCCGCGGCCAGCGCGTCGGTCAGGGATCGCAGGCGGGCCGTCACCGCGTCATGCCCCCAGGACTGGAGCAGGTCCATCCCGGCCAGCGCCATTGGCAGGCTCACGGGATTGAACCGCTCGCCCATGTCGAACCGGCGGGCCGACGGGAGCAGGGCAGGCACGGCGCCGGTGAAGGGGTTGGACCCGCCTTCGTGGTTGCCGCCGTGCCATTCGAGCGGCGTGCCGCCTTGCCGCGCCGGGGCGACGTAGAGGAAGGCCAGCGTGTAGGGGCCGAGCAGCCATTTATAGGTGGGAAACACCAGGAAGTCGGCGCCGAGTGCCGCCACGTCGAGCGGCAGGATGCCGGCCGCCTGCGTCGCGTCCACTACGATGGCGGCCCCCTGGGCGTGCAGGGCCGTGGCGACACGGGGGAGGGCGATCAGGCTGCCATCCGTCCAGTGCAGCGGGGTGAGGGCGGCCAGGGACACCGGCGGCAGGCCGGGCTGATGGACGCGGGCCAGCAACGCCTCGGTCCAGTCGCCGTGCTCCGGGCGGGGGACGATGTCCAGCGTGGCCCCACGTATGGCGGCCTGTTGCGCCCAGGCGAGGGATTGGGAGGGGAACTCGCCATGCGCGAGCAGGATACGGCTGCCGTGCGGGATGGGCAGGTTGGCGGCGGCGGTGGCGACCCCGTAGGCGACAGACGGAATGATGGCGATGTCGTCCGCCGTCGCGCCGATGAACCGGGCGGCGGCGGCGCGCACGGCTTCGGCCTGGGCGGCGGTCGCGCCGGCGTCGATCGTCCAGGGTGTGCTCTTTGCGGCGACCCCTGCATCCCCGGCCACGCGGACGATGCGTGGCAGCGGGCTGTAGGAGGCGTTGTTGAGGTAGGCGATTCCGCGGGGGATATCGAAGTGAGGGCGTTGGGAGGGAAGCATGGTGGGCGAACCTTCAAGGCACGGCCGTATGGGCCGGGTTTCCGCCGGGTGGCTGCACGAGTTCACCATGCACCTCATGGACCAAGATAGAGATGGCACGCCACCCTCGCTTTCGGCTGGCTAGCTTGAAGCAGAAGCGCGGCCAGGCCGAAATCATGGCTGGGCAGACCGTTTCGGCCGAGCCTGTCCTGCTTCGGATGCGGGAGAGCGTGGATGGACTCAAAGCCGTGGCGCTCACAGCCCGCGAAGACTGATCGAGCTTAGCTGCAAGCCGAAACCCGGCTCGACCGGGTGTCGCACGTTTACAGAACATCGCGGACTAATCCGGACGCGCATGACGCAACAAACCGTGACCGCGACGCTGCGTTCATGCCCCGTTGAAGGAGTGCGGATACGTGAAGAATCTGCGGCGAGGGATCACTGACCGGGCCAGGAACTTCGTTGCGGACTGGTCGTTGCCGCGCCAACTCGCCGGCCAGAGCGTGATGGGCAAGGCCGCCGAGAGCGCTACCTCCCGCACTTTGCGGCCCCGGCTGGATCAGGCGGACACGATCGGCTCCAGCATTTGCCCGTTCTGCGCCGTGGGCTGCGGGCAACTCGTCTATGCCAAGAACGGCCGTCCCATCCATATCGAGGGCGATCCGCGCAGCCCGGTGAACCAGGGCACGCTCTGCCCGAAGGGCGCCTCCACCTTGGGCGTGTTGCTCTCGCCGTTGCGGCAGACCTCCGTGCTGTACCGGGCGCCGCGGGCGACCGAGTGGGAGGAGAGGTCGCTTGACTGGGCGATGGAGCGGATCGCGCAGCTCACCAAGCGCACGCGGGACGAGACGTTTACCGCGGCGTTGCCGGATGGGCGGGTGGTGAACCACACGACGGGAATCGGTTCGTTGGGCGGCGCAACGCTGGACAACGAGGAGAATTACCTCATCAAGAAGCTGCTCGGAGGTGGGCTGGGCATCGTCAATATCGAGAACCAGGCCAGGATCTGACACTCCTCCTCGGTGCCTAGTTTAGGCACGACCTTTGGACGCGGCGCCGCCACCATGGCGCTGTGGGACCTGCAGAACGCGGACGTGATCGTCAACATGGGCTCCAACATGGCGGAGAACCATCCGATTGCCTTCCGCTTCGTGGTGGAAGCGCAGCGGCGTGGGGCGACGTTGATCCATATCGACCCGCGCTTCACCCGCACCAGCGCCATGGCCGATATCCACGCCACCATCCGGCCCGGCTCGGATATCGCCTTCCTCGGCGGGTTGATCCACTACATCCTGGAGCGGGATCTGTGGTTCCGCGAGTATGCGATGGCCTACACCAACATCGCTCACATCATCGAGGACAGCTACGCCGACCCGGAGGCGGGGGACGGGCTGG
>CAXSEK010000503.1:0-2569 GCA_964235625.1 uncultured Acetobacteraceae bacterium | reverse complement strand
GATTTGCTCATGGATTAGCCTATCACCCTGGCCAGGCACGTCAGCAAGCCACGTGGCAGGTGGGTAACGTCACAGCTTGAGATGGGCGGGCTATGCAGTTCCCGGCGCCACTGCGGCCGCATGGAATGGCCGGTCAGCTTTGACGCTGAGCAGCGCGGTCTCAGTGCGAAAGCGCGCCGACGATAGAAGCTCGTGCGTCAGGGCCCATGGAAACTCATCCATACTCTAGCACTTCCGAGGGATGAGTTTCCGACGTAGTTTCCAGTCGGCTTTGCAGGCCGGATCATTGCCGGATAGCGGCGTGCCAGGAGACGTCGGAAAACGGTTCAAATCGCGACGGATTAGCTGCTCGCCGACTCTCGGTAGGGTACAAGTCCCCCCTCCGCGCTCAGGGGAGCACACGATGTCCGCACGGCATACCCAGGATGAAAATCTCGCACCAGGGCGCGGCCGAACAGCGCGTGCGCTGCTCGCGATGCTTGCCGCACTGCTCGTCGCCTTCGACGTTGCCTGTCTCAGCGTCCTCGGTTTCCTGATCATCGGTCAGACGCTCGGCTATCTTTCACTGCTCGGCTGGACCCACGTGATGGCCGTCGTCGGGATTGCGAACGCGGTCTTGTTCCTTGTCGTCCTGGCCGCCCTGCTCCATCGCTGGCGACGCGGCCACCGCCGCGGCCACATGGTGGAGATCGCGCTGGTGACGACGATCGCCGGCGCCGCCGCTTTCCTGTTAGGCAACGCCACGCTGCTCGCGTTGCACATGGCCTTCATCGCCGTCAGCGACCCTTCTGCCTGGGACCTGGAGCAGCTTCTCCCCACGATTTTGGGCTGGTTCTAGGCCCGCGCCACCAGCACGCGTTCGCATGCACGAATTTGGCCGGGAGCAGAAATTCCGCTTTCGGGTGCTGCGACACCAGAAGCGGAACGCCCACGCTGGGCGATCGACCGGACGCTCGTTACGGTGTTGGCTCGTTCGGGCGTATAACGCTACTTAGAACGAGGACAACCTGGAACTCGATCATGCGCAAGCCGGCCCGATGCTTGGTCGTCGTCATCATCCTGCTCTGTGCGGCCCGGGCGGCGGCGGCGGACTCCCAGCAATCGGCCGGCGTGACAGTCGGCGGCGACACGTTCGTCGATCCGTACGGCTGGATGGAGGCCCAGGGCCCGGACTACCTGGAGTGGGTCCACGCCCAAAATGCGCTGACCCGCAAGACGCTGGACGCGGCACCCGGCTATGCCGCCCTTGCCGCGCAGGTGACTGCCCTGAGCGACGCCGACACGCACATCAGCAACGTCCAGACTGTCGGCGATCAGGTCTACTATGAACGGGAAGACCATGGCGATGCGCAGGCGAGCCTCTATGTCCGTGCTCTTGCAGGCGGCCCGGAGCGGCGTCTCGTGGATCCCGCCGCGATCGGTGACACGACCACGTCCATCCACGAATACGCGGTCTCGCCCGACAATCGGCGGCTGGCGATCTGCCTCGCCAGCGGCGGCTCGGAGGAAGCGGTCCTGCAGGTCATGGAAATCGCGTCCGGCGAGATGCTGCCCGAGCGCATCGACCGCGCGCGTGCGGCTGGCCCGGTCTGGTCGGAGGACGGATCCGCCCTGTTCTACAACCGGCTGAAGGCCGTGTACTCCGACCCGAGCGATCGATTTTCGGACGAGACTATCTTCCACCACCGGCCCGGCGACGACCCAGCCCGCGACATCCCGCTGTTCACGGCGGCTGGAGCTGGAAGCGCGCTCGGCCGCGCGGCCTTCATTGGCATCGTGCTTCCCCCAGGCTCGGCTTATGCGCTCGCCTTCGCGAACAGCGGCGTGTCCAAGGAAGCCGAGTGGTTCGTGGCGCCCACGGCAGAGCTGTTCCTGGACAGCCCGCACTGGCGGAAGGTGGCCGCGCTGTCAGACGGGATCGTGCTGACGCTTGACGGCGACACCTCCGTCCAGCCGGTGATCCGTGGCGCCCAGGCGTGGTTCCCGAGCCTCAAGGACGCGCCCCGCGGCGCCGTGGTCCGCGTCAACCTCGATCGTCCCGGCGTGGACCACGACACGGTGGTCGTCGCGCAGCAGGCTGCACGGCTCGCCGGTGTCGCCGGCACCAAGGACGGGCTGTATCTCGCGTATGCCGCGGGCAGCAGCCACACGCTGGCGCGCACCGGCTACGAGGGCGGCACGCCGATCGACATCGCAGTGCCTTACGAGGCCACGATCAAGGGTCTGAGCGCCGATCCGCGGCAACCGACGGCGATTGTCGGGCTGGAGTCCTGGGCCCGGCCCGCTACCTACTTCATTGCGGGGGTGGCCGAGGTTCGCGATCTCAACCTAGCGCCGCCGTTCGCGCTCGATCTTTCGGACATCGTGACGGGGGCCGTCTTCGCCACGGCACAGGCCGGCATCAGGATCCCGGTCTCGGTGAGCCATCGCCGCGACCTCAGGCATGACGGCTCCGCGCCAACGCTGGCCGAGGCTTACGGCGCGTATGGCTTCTCCTACGACCCGGTCTTCCACCCCGAAGTGATGCCGTTCCTGCGGGCCGGCGGGGTGTGGGCCGTGGCGCATGTCC
>CAXSEK010000502.1:0-2576 GCA_964235625.1 uncultured Acetobacteraceae bacterium | reverse complement strand
CGATCACGATCCGGGCGGGCGGGTTGTGCGCGTGCAGGAACCAGGTAGCCCCGTCCGCCTCGTGGGTGCCGCTCTTCTCCTGCAGCAAAGCCTGCCGGGCCAGCGCATTCAGGGTGGGGTAGCCCGCACCGGGCAGCAGCACCTGCTCGCCATCTGGCAACCGCGTAGCCAGCACGACCGGCCGGCCGGCCGCACGCGCCTCCTGGACGGCCTTCAGCAACGGGGCTTTCACGCCAGTACTTCCACGAACACCTTCAGCTTGCCGCCGCAGGCCAGGCCCACTTCCCAAGCGCGCTCATCGGTGATGCCGAAATCCAGCAGCAGCGGCGGGCCGCCCGCGATGGTGGACTGGGCTGCCTCGGCGACCGCGCCCTCAATGCAGCCGCCGCTGACCGACCCGGCCATGCGCCCTGACTGCGTCACCGCCATCTGGCTGCCCGGCGGGCGCGGGGAACTGCCCCAGGTCTCCGTCACGGTGGCCAGCGCCACGCGCTCACCCTGCTGCAGCCAGCCCTGGGCGACGGACAGGACGTCTTCGGCTTCGGTCATGGACGGATACCTCTACGCGACCCCTTTGGCCGGGGCGGGGTGGGACAGCGACGCAATCAAGGCGCGCAGGCTGGCGATGTTGTGGACGGGCCGGAACTCGTCCACGTGCGGCAGCATGGCACGGATGCCCTGTGATTTCGGCTCGAAGCCATCCCAACGCAATAAGGGGTTGAGCCAGATCAGCCGGCGGCAGGATTTATGCAGCCGCTCCATGGCTTCCGGCAGGCCCTCCGCCCCGGCGCGGTCCAGTCCATCGGTCACCAGCAGCACCACCGCACCCTGGCCGAGCACGCGTTTGGCCCATTCACGGTTGAACTGTGCGATCGTGTCGCCGATGCGGGTGCCGCCGGACCAATCCGGCACCAAGCCAGCCACCGCCTGGAACGCCGCCTCCGGATCCTTGTGGCGCAATACGCGCGTGATGTTGGTCAGCCGCGTGCCGAACAGGAACACGCCGACCCGGTCCCGATCGTTCGCGACGGCATGGAGGAAGTGCAGCAGGATTTGGGCGTAGCGCGCCATAGAGCCCGAGATGTCGCACAGCACGACGAGCGGCGGGGGCCGGACGACCGGCTGGTTGTAGGCGAAATCGATCAGCTCGCCGCCGTTGCGCAATCCCTTTCGCAAGGTTGCCGCCATGTCGATCCGGGTGCCGTGCGTGGCCGGACGGCTACGGCGGGTGCGGCGCAAATCCAGCGGCAGGTGCAGGCGACGGATTTCCGCGCGGGCGGCCCCGATTTCCGCGGCGCTCATTGCCTCGAAATCCATTGTCTGCAGCCGTTCGCTGTCGCTGACGGTCAGCACAGCGTCGAGTTCGGGAGCCTGCTGCGTCTCACGCCGGTCCTTGCGTTCGTTGAACGCCTCCGCGACCCGGCGGCTACCGGCAGCCTGACGCTGCTCCGGGCGGGGGGTCTTTTCGCCGAGCAGGGCCATCGCGGCGTCGAACCGGTTAGCCGCCGGATCGCGCCAGAACAGGTCGAACGCGCTATCGAACACGTCCGCCTGGTCGTGGCGGTGGATCATCGTGGCGCGCAAAGCAGTGCGGACGTCGTCCCGCGTTCCAACACCCGTGTGGCCCAGGGCGGAGACGGCGGCCAGCATGTCCGCCGGGCCGACCGGCAAGCCCGCCCGGCGGAGCAGCCGGGCGAACTCCAGCACGTTGGTGGCGAGCGCGCCGCTCTGGGCGGAGGCGGCGATCAGGTGCGGCCGTGCTCGCGGTAGTGGTGCCCGCCGCCCTTGTCGTCGCCGCCGGTGTCCTTCGCGTGCTCCTTGGCCGACCCGGGATGCCCGCCGCCGTCCTTGTGGCCGGTATCCTGGTGGTTCTTGCCGGAGTGTTCGCGGTCCTGATGGCTGGACCCGGGGCCGCCGAAACGGCCGGTGTGCTCGTTCTTGTCTGGCATGGTGTCTCTCCGTTTACCGCCACCCAAACGGGCTGGCCGGACGGAGGTTTCCACGGCCGCTCTTGCCTCCGGCCTGGCGCACCCGTCCGGGTTACGAGACGAGGGCTGGCCCAATGGGGGTCGGCGACGCAGGCCGTGCGCCCCGGCTCAGCATGATCGCAGTGGCCCCGATCAGCGCTGGGATCAGCGGCAGCAGCAGGATCGAGCGCGCGTGCCAGCCCCAGCCCAGCGGGAGGCCGACCAGCCACGGGCTTACCACCGAGCCGATCCGCCCGGCGCTCAAGCCCCAGCCGATGCCGGTGGAGCGCAGCGCGGTCGGGTAGGATTCGGCACCAAACATCGTGATCGCCGAGGCGCCGGCGATCGCCCCGGCCCCCGCCAGGAACGCGCCCGCCATCATCGGCGCCACCAGCCCGTCGCCCAAGGACATGAGCAGCAGCCCGGCCGCCGCCACCACGAAGCTGCTGGCCGTGGCGTTGCGCGTGCCAACCCGGTTGCAGTACGCCCCCAACACGAGCCCGCACAGGATGGCACCGCCGTTCACCGCCGACGTGCTGAGCGTCGCGAGGTTGGCCGACAGTCCGGACTCCCGGAACAGCGTCGGCGTCCAGTTCACCACGAAGTAGA
>CAXSEK010000501.1:0-2587 GCA_964235625.1 uncultured Acetobacteraceae bacterium | reverse complement strand
CATCGACCGCGCCGGGCACGATGGTGACGCGGGACGGGTCAGTGCCGAGGCGGTGGGACACCTCCCCCGCGCAGGAGCGGCAGCCGATCAGCACGGCGCCCGCATGGTCCAGCACGCGCACCATGGCCAACCGGTGCGTCTCGCAGCAGGAGCCGACCCAGTGGCCATCGCCACCCTGGATGGAGACGACGTTGGGCACGCCGGTCTCGCGCGAGGCCTCCAGCACGGCCCAGCCGCAGGGATAGCCGTATTGCGCGTGCAGGATGTCGAACGGCTCGCGTGCGTGTTCGCGGAGGACGGCTGCCTTCATGGCAGCGACATCGGTCTCGAAATCGCCGCCGTCCTGCTCGCCGACCTGCTCCAGGCCGATGACCTTGACGCCGGGGACCGGCGGGGGCGGGCCGCCGCCATAGACGCGGATGCCGAGCGGGTCGCCGCGATACTGGCTGACCATCGTCACGTTATGCCCGGCCGCGACGAGTTCGCGCAGCAGGTTGAGCGCGTACACGCTCATGCCCGAGATGGCGGGGAAGAACCGGCGGGAGACGAAGCAGATTCTCATGGGCGAGGTCTCGATGGTTCGCTATGCAATCTCTCAATGCCCACGATGAACAAGAGCGGCCGCAACGAGAGGCGGAAGATCACCGCGACGGCGTTCAACAACGTAGCGGTCTCGTTCATTGTGACGGGGCTGGTCGTGCCTCGGTGAGCGTGACCTACCAACTCAGCTTTCCGCGTAATGGTCTTTGGTGGCTGTTTGCGGTAATCTGGTTAGCGTGTGGATTGGGCCTACACGCGGCTGCTCGTCGTATGTTGAGAGGAATCGAGGAATGACCGATTTCATGATCTACGCCCTGGTCGCACCCGTCATCGTCACTGCGATCCTTATCGTGGACGGCCTTTGGCTGGGCGATCACTAAGGCATCAAACCGTTGGAACGTCACGGCAGCGCTGCCCGCAGCGCCTTGAGCGCGCCCGGGATCATCGTGTCGGCCCGGTGGCTCTCGCGGGATAGCTCCACACAGATCAGCTTCGCGAACCCGACCTCCTTCAGCGCCGCCAGCACCGATTTCACGTCCATATCGCCCTCGCCAAACGGCAGGTGAATGTGCGCGCCGCGCTTCATGTCCTCGATCGTCACCGTGCCCAGCACCCGCGCGAACTCCCGCACCGCCGCCGCCGGGTCGCGCTCGCCGGTTACGAGGCAGTGCCCCGTGTCCAACGCCAGGCGCAGGCCGGGTATGCCCAGCGCCGTCCAGTCGTCTACCGTCTCCACCAGCATGCCCGGTTCCGGCTCCAGCGCCGCTACCACACCCATCGCCTCGGCCCGGCGCACCACCTCCTCCACCCCCTCCAGCAGCCAGCTGCGTGCCTCATCCGGCGTCACGCCAGGCTTGGGCACGCCGGCCCAGAAGCTCATCGCCTCGCCGCCGCACTCGGCCACCACCGTCAGCGCGCGCGTCAGGAAGTCCACCCGGCGCGCCCGGCCCGTCTCGTCGGCGCTCAGCAGCGTCGGCTCGTGCTTGGCGCGCGGGTCGAGCAGAAAGCGGGCCCCTGTCTCCACCACCAGGCCCAGGTTCAACGCCGTCAACCGGGCCGCGACGTGGCGGGTGTTGAGCAGGAAGTCCGGGTCGTACGGGTCGAGATGGTGAATATCGAGCGTGAGGGCCACGCCGTCATACCCGGCCTCGGCGATCAAGGTCAGCGCGTCGTCCAGCCGGTGGTGGGCGGCGCCGTTGGTGTTGAACGCGAAACGGAGGGTCACGCGCGCCTCTTCTCGAGCGCGATCGGCGCGCTGTGCACTTCCGGCTCACGATACAGCGGGTAGAGCGGCCCGACGATCCGGTCCACGGCGGCGACGTCCAGCCAGGCCGGGCCGCCCAGGCGTTCGGCCGAACCCGCCGGCAACGGAACGGGGGCGGCACCCGGCGGGGGCGCGCCGATGCCGGCCAGGGGGGAGCCACGCTCCATCAGCTTGCGCACGCCCCGCTCGCCGATGCGGTGGTAGCTCATCGTCTCCACCTCCAGCCCGGGCACGATTGCCTTCACCACGTGCACGTCGCGCGCACCCGGCGGCGAGAAATCGACGAACAGCACCTCCATCCCCGCCTGCGCGAACCGACGCGCCAGCTCGTTGACCAAGGGCGTGCCGGACAGCGGGCCGTCCCAGGTCGGCAGCTCGTCGAACCGCTTGCTGGCCTGGCGGGACAGCACCGTGTCTGCCAGGTAGCCGCGCAGGGTCGCGGCATCCGCCTCGCACCACGCCGTCATCGCCCGCAGCGCCCGGCTCTCCTCGCCGTCCAACGAATGGTAGCCACGGAACCGCTCCACGTAGCCCGGCGGCGCGATCGCCTCGATCTGGGACAACGGCGCATGGCTGAACCGTTTGCGCACGCGGGCAGCGGCGAACTCGAACAGCGCCTTGCGCAACGCCTGCTCGCGGTCGACGGAGGCGGCCTCCCCCGCGGCGGTGATCATGATCGGGAACGGAGCCGACGCGTCCCGCTCACCGCCGACGCAGTACACGCCCGCTACGCCGAACTCGTCCGAGGCGAACTTGGGGATCACGTCGATGTTCAGCGCCGCC
>CAXSEK010000500.1:0-2587 GCA_964235625.1 uncultured Acetobacteraceae bacterium | reverse complement strand
CAAGCCGCGGGCGAGCGCCTTGGCGTTCTCGTGATCCTCCGCCAGACGGTCGACATTGTAGTCCAGCGCATACAGGCAGGCGGCAGCGCAGATGCCGCCCTGGCGCAGGGAGCCACCCATCCGCTGCTTCCACCGCCAGGCTTCGCCGATGAACTCGGTCGTGCCGCACAGCACGGCACCGAGCGGCGCGCCGAGGCCCTTGGTGAAATCCAGCCAGACGGTGTCGTAGCCGGCCACCATCTCGGCCGCCGGCACGCCGCTCGCCACCACGGCGTTCATCAGCCGTGCGCCGTCCATGTGCGTCGCAAGGCCGTTCTCGTGCGCCACCGCCGCCACCGCGTTCAGCGTCTCGACCGGCCAGACCGTGCCGCCGCCGAAATTGGCGGTCTGCTCGACCGCGAGCAGCGCCTGCGGCGGTGCGTAGCGGGACTTCACCCGGATCGCGGCGCTCACGGCGTCCGCGTCGAACAGGCCGTCCGCACCGGGCAGCCCCGTCACTTGAGCGCCGGCCAGCGCACCCGGCGCGCCGCCCTCGCTAGTGAGGATATGGGCGGTGTGGTGGGCCAGGATTTCGTCGCCGGGCCGGCAGTGCCCCAGGATGGAGATCTGGTTGCACATCGTTCCCGTGGGCAGGAACATCGCTGCCTGCTTGCCCATCAACGCCGCCATCCGCTCGCACAAGGCATTGATGGTCGGGTCGTCGCCGTGCTGCTCGTCCCCGACCTCGGCGACCATCATGGCCTCCTTCATCGGGCGGGACGGCCGGGTCTGCGTGTCCGAATACAGGTTCACCCGCACCGGCACGGGCGAGCGGAAGGGGGGTGGTGCGAAGCTCATCAGCCTTTCACCGGCACGGTGTCGACGGACATCGTGGCAGTCGGGCGGCCGTACACATCCCGGGCCCGCTTGAGGAACGCATTGACCATCGCCTGCACCGCCTGGTTGAACACGACACCGATCGCCGCTTGCAGCATGCGACTCTTGAACTCGAAATCCACGAAGAAATCCACCCGGCAGCCATGCGACGCCGGCGTGAACGTCCATTGGTTGTTCAGGTAACGGAACGGCCCGTTCTCGTATTTCACGTTGACCGTCTTGGTCCGGTCCAGCGCCACGCGGCTGGTGAAACTCTCGCGGAACGGGCCGAACCCGATGGTGAGGTCTGCCACCAACTCGGTCTCCGTGCGCGTCCTTACCTTGGACCCGGCGCACCAGGGCAGGAAATCGTGGTATTTGCCGACATCGGCGACCAACTCGAACATCTGCTCGGCCGTGTAGGGAACGAGCTTGTGCTCGGCGTGCGTCGGCACGCTAGCGGGCGCCCGCGTACACGGCCTGCCGCGCCGCGCGCAGGGCCGCGAAGTCGCTGTCGGCGTGGTAGGAGGACCGGGTGAGCGGGGTGGCCGAAACCATCAGGAACCCCTTGGCCCGCGCCAGGGTGGCATAGTCGGCGAACTCGTCCGGAGCCACGAAGCGGTCCACCGCGGCATGCTGCGGCGTCGGCTGCAGGTATTGGCCGAGGGTGAGGAAGTCGATGTCGGCCATCCGCATGTCGTCCATCACCTGCATGATCTCGGTCTTGGCCTCGCCAAGGCCGACCATCAGGCCAGACTTCGTGAAGATGGTCGGATCCAGCGTCTTGACGTGATCCAGCAGACGCAGCGACTGGAAGTAGCGCGCTCCTGGCCGGATGCTCGGATACAGGCGCGGCACTGTTTCGAGATTGTGGTTGAACACGTCCGGCCGGGCCGCGACGACCAGCTCGGCGCCCCCTGGCTTTCGCAGGAAGTCCGGCGTCAACACCTCGATCGTGGTCTGCGGCGCTGCTTCCCGGATGGCGCGGATCACGGCGGCGATGTGCCCGGCGCCGCCATCCGGCAGGTCGTCCCGGTCCACCGAGGTGATCACAACGTGGCGCAAGCCGAGCTTGGCCACCGCATCCGCGACCCGGTTCGGCTCAGTCGCATCAAGCGCGTCCGGCACCCCGGTGGCCACGTTGCAGAACGCGCAAGCGCGGGTGCAGGTGCCGCCCATGATCATCATGGTGGCATGCCGCTGGGACCAGCACTCGCCGATATTCGGGCACGCGGCTTCTTCGCACACCGTGACGAGCCCGTTCTCCCGCATCAGCGCGCGTGTCTCGTGGTAGACCGGGTGATTGGGGGCGCGCACCCGAATCCAATCGGGCTTGCGCAGCGCCGGCGTGCTAGGGCGGGCGGCCTTCTCCGGGTGGCGGAGCACCCCGCCGGCGCGATGGTCAATGAGAACGCGGGTGGACATGGCGGTGCTGGATGACCTCGGTGGCGTGATTGTTAAGTGGCTTGGCGGTTAGGGCAGGTCAAGCCGGGTCGGGTCAACCAAACAGGTCCGAGTGGCTTCCCGTCCGCGCCAGGAGCAGTTCGCCGTCCCTGATTCGGTAGATCAGGATCCAGTCCGGTTCGACGTGCAAGTCGCGATAACCGGTCCAGTCTCCGCCGAGCGGATGATCTTTCAACACACTCGGCAACTCCGCCTCCCGAAGCAACAGATCTAGCACTGCCCGGAGCTTGAACAGGTTCTTGTTGCGCTTTCTTGCCTACGCACGTCA
>CAXSEK010000499.1:0-2589 GCA_964235625.1 uncultured Acetobacteraceae bacterium | reverse complement strand
AACGGCGCGGCACTGACCGGGCCGTAGCCGGTCGCCGGCCCGGCATCAGGCCGCGCCGGATGGTTGGGCAGATGCGGGGCCAGGTGCGCGGCGACGCCGATCGGGCCCACGCCCGGACCGCCGCCGCCATGCGGGATGCAGAACGTCTTGTGCAGGTTCAGGTGGCAGACATCCGCGCCGATCGCGGCCGGGCTGGTGAGGCCGAGCTGCGCGTTCATGTTGGCGCCGTCCATATACACCTGGCCGCCATGCTGGTGGATCGTGGCGCAGATGGCGCGGATCTCCCCCTCGAACACGCCGTGGGTAGAGGGGTAGGTCACCATCAGCGCCGCCAGCCGGTCCGCGTGCTGCCCGGCTTTCGCGCGCAGGTCCGCCACATCCACGTTGCCGTCCCGGTCACAGCCGACCACGACCACGCGCAGCCCGGCCATTACGGCGCTGGCGGGGTTGGTGCCGTGGGCGGAGGAGGGGATGAGGCAGACGTCGCGGGCACCCTGCCCCCGTGCCGCGTGATAGGCGCGGATGGCCAGCAGCCCGGCATACTCTCCCTGCGACCCGGCATTGGGCTGCAGCGACACCGCCGCAAACCCCGTGGCGGCCGCCAGCCAACCGGCCAGCCGCTCGATCATGGTGGCGTAGCCCGCCGTCTGCGCGGGCGGAGCGAACGGGTGGATGTCCGCGAAGCCCGGCAGCGTGATCGGCACCATCTCCGCCGTCGCGTTCAGCTTCATCGTGCAGGAGCCGAGCGGGATCATGGAGCGGTTCAGCGCCACGTCCCGGTCCTCCAGCCGCTTGAGGTAGCGCAGCATCTCGTGCTCGGAACGGTGGGCGCCGAACACGGCCTGCGGCAGCACCGGCGCGGTGCGGAGCAAGGACGCCGGGATCGACGCGGGTGCGCCGCCCAGCTTGGCACCGAGCAGCCCGGCCAGGGTGGCCAGTTCCTCGGCCGTCACCGTCTCGTCCAGCGCGACTGCGACCCCCGTTGCATCCAGCCGGCGGAGGTTGAACCCGGCAGCGACGGCGCGGTCCATCAGGGCGTCCGCGTCCGGCGCTTCGAGTGCGATCGTGTCGAAGAAGTCCTCATGGCGCAGGATGAGCCCGGCCCGGATGGCGGCGTCCGCCAAGGCGCGGGCCTGCAAATTGGCACGGCGGGCGATGCGGGTCAGCCCCTCGGGACCGTGCCAAACGGCGTACATCCCCGCCATCACCGCCAGCAGCACCTGCGCGGTGCAGATGTTGCTGGTCGCCTTCTCGCGACGGATATGCTGCTCGCGGGTCTGCAGCGCGAGCCGCATCGCCGGGTGGCCCGCCGCGTCCTGCGACACACCGACCAGGCGGCCGGGCATCACGCGCTTGAACTTGTCCTGGGTCGCGAAGAACGCGGCATGCGGGCCGCCGAAGCCAACGGGGACGCCGAAGCGCTGCGAGGAACCGACCACCACGTCAGCCCCCATGGCACCCGGCGGCGCCAGCAGCACCAGGCTCAGCAGGTCGGCGCAGACGATTGCCAGCGCCCCAGCCTCGTGCGCGGCCGCGATCTCGGCATGCAGGTCCCGCACGGCGCCGGACGTGCCCGGGTATTGCAGCACGACGGCGAAGGGCTGCGCCGCCCCAATCGCCGCGGTGTCGCCGGGCTGGAAGGTCTGCAGGGTCCAGCCGAGCGGGTGAGCGCGGGTCTGCAGCACCGCCGCCGTCTGCGGGTGCAGGTCGGCGCAGACGGCTATGGCGTCGGTCTTGGTGCGGGAGGAGGCGTGGGCCATGGCGACGGCCTCGGCCGCCGCGCTCGCCTCGTCCAGCAAGGAGGCGTTGGCGATCGGCATGCCGGTCAGGTCGCAGATCATGGTCTGGAAGTTGAGCAACGCCTCCAGCCGCCCCTGTGCGAGTTCGGCCTGGTACGGCGTGTAGGCGGTATACCAGCCGGGGTTCTCCAGCACGTTGCGCTGGATGACCGGGGGGGTGAGTGTGCCGTGGTAGCCCTGCCCGATCAGCGACCGGAGCCGCTGGTTCTTCGCGGCGAGCTGGCGCAGTTCCTCGATCACGGCGATCTCGCCGATCGCGTCCGGCAGGCCGTTCACCCCCGCGATGCGTATGTCGCCGGGCACGGTCTGGGCGGCGAGCGCTTTCAGGCTCTCGGCACCGACCAGGTGCAGCATGGTGGCGATATCGGCCTCGGCGGGGGCGATATGGCGCGCGACGAAGCTGTCCTCGAGGGCGGCGAGTTCGGTCACGGCGTCCATCATGCCGCCTCCGCCACGAGGGCGTCATAGGCGGCCTGGTCCATCAGGTGATCGAACGCGCCGGCATCGGCCAGTTCGAGCTTGAAGAACCAGCCCTCGCCCGCCGGGTCCCGGTTCACCAGCGCCGGGTCCTCGGCGAGGGCGCCGTTCACCTCCGTCACGCGCCCGGCGAGCGGGGCATAGACGTCGCTCGCGGCCTTCACCGACTCGACGACCGCGACGGCTTCGGCCTGCGTCACCTCCCGCCCGGGTTCGGGCAGCTCGACGAACACGAGGTCCCCCAAAGCGTCCTGTGCGTGGGTGGTGATGCCGACCGTGGCGGTGGTGCCGTCCAGGCGAACCCACTCGTGGT
>CAXSEK010000498.1:0-2594 GCA_964235625.1 uncultured Acetobacteraceae bacterium | reverse complement strand
TGGCCGGGGAGATGGAGGAGCACGCCCTCGTCACCCACCACGCCGAGCACCTGGAGACCAGCCGCATCGCCTGGCGGCCCGATACGACGGTGGTGGCACTGGACCGGGCCGACCGCGCGGTGGTGATGGCCGGTGGCGAGCGCATCGGGTACGACCATCTGGTGTTGGCGACCGGCGCGCAGCCCGTGCGCCTGCCGTTTCCCGGGGCGGATGGGCCCAACGTGCTGATGTATCGCACGCTCTGGGATGTACAGCAGATGATCACCCATGCGGCCAGCGGCGGCGACGCCGTGGTGATCGGCGGCGGTTTGCTGGGACTGGAGGCGGCGGCCGGGCTCGCCAAGCGCGGCATGCGCGTGACCGTGTTGCACGCGACCAGCCGGCTGATGGATCGCCAGCTGGACCAAGGCGCCGCCGCGTTGCTGGAGCGGCGGCTCGCCGGGCAGGGTATCGCCGTGATCACCCAGGCCAAGACGGTGGCGATCGAGCCGGATGCCGTGCTGCTCGCGGATGGCCGCCGGGTCCCGGCCAAGATCGTGGTGATGGCGGTCGGCATCCGCCCGCATGCCGAGCTCGCGCGCGCCGCCGGGCTGGCGGTCAACCGCGGGATCGTCGTGGACGACACGATGCGCACGGACGACCCGGCGATCTGGGCCATCGGCGAGTGTGCCGAGCATGCTGGGCAATGCGTCGGGCTGGTGGCCCCCTCCTTTGCGCAGGCGGAGATCGCGGCCGCCAACATCCTGAACCAAGCGGAGGATCGGCGCTACGTGGCGGTGTCGGATGCGACGGCGCTGAAGGTGGCGGGCGCCGGCGTCTGGTCGGCCGGCGACATCGAGGGCGAGGACCCGATCGTGCTGGACGATGCGGAGGCGGGGCAATACCGCATGCTGGTGGTGCGGGAGGACCGGCTGGTCGGCGCGGTGCTGTATGGCGACGTGAAGGACGCGCCCTGGTACCTGAAGCTGATCAAGGAGGGCCGCCCGATCGGCGCCGCCCGGCCGCTGTTGCCCTTCGGCCCGGCGTTCCAACCCGAGGAATGGGCCGCATGACCGACCAGGCCTTTACCCCGGAGCAGCAGGAATACCTCAAGGGCTTCATGGCCGGCGTGGAGGCCAAGCGCGGGCCGTTCGCCGCCGGAGCACCGGCCGCTGCGCCCGACCCGGCGGACCTGCAACGTGCGGCGCAGGACCGCACCGTGGCCGCCGGCGGCAGACTGGTGCCGGAGGAGGAGGCCAAGCGGAAGAAGCACCCGCTGGACCGCTTCGCGGAGATCAGTGCGCTCGCGGCCGAGCAGAAGTTCCCGAAAGGGACGGACGTCTTCCTGACTAAGTTCCATGGCCTGTTCTATGTCGCCCCGGCGCAGGCGAGCTTCATGTGCCGGCTGCGCATGCCGGGCGGGATCCTTAATACCGTGCAGTTCCGCGGTGTCGCGGACATCGCGGAGGAATTGGGCGGCGGCTTCGCCGACGTGACCACCCGCGCCAACCTGCAGATCCGCGAGATCGCCGCCGCCCATGCGCCGGAGGTGTTGACCCGGCTGGCCGATCTCGGCCTCACCTCCCGCGGGTCGGGTGCCGACAACGTGCGCAACGTCACCGGCAGCCCGACTGCCGGGATCGACGCGCAGGAGCTGATCGACACGCGGGCGGATGCGCGGCGGATCCACCATCACATCCTGAACCACCGCGAGTTGTTCGGCCTACCGCGCAAGTTCAACATCGCGTTCGACGGCAGCGGCACGATCCCGGTGCTGGAGGACACGAACGACGTGGCATTCACCGCCGTGCCCGTCGCCGCCGGGTTCGGGGTGGAGCCGGGGATCTACTACCGCCTGGCGCTCGGCGGCATCACGGGCCATCGGGACTTCGCGCGGCAGACCGGCGTGATCGTGGCGCCAGCGGACACCACGCCGGTGTGCGACGCGATCCTGCGCGTGTTCATCGCCAGCGGGAACCGGACGGACCGCACCAAGGCACGGCTGAAATACGTGCTGGACGACTGGGGCTTCGACCGGTTCCTGGCGGCGGTGGAGACGGAGCTGGGCCGCACGCTCACCCGCGTGCCGGCCGGGGCGGTCGAGGCAATGCCGCCGCAGTCGCGCTCCGCCCATGTCGGCGTGCACGCGCAGAAGCAACCGGGCCTGTCCTATGTGGGCGTGGTGGTGCCCGTCGGCCGGATCACCGCGGCGCGGATGCGCGGCCTGGCGGAGATCGCCGACCGGTTCGGCTCGGGCACGATCCGGCTGACGGTGTGGCAGAACCTGCTGATCTCGGACATCCCGGACGGGCGGATGGCGGAGGCGCTCACCGCGATCGAGGCGCTCGGGCTTGGCCACAACGCCGGGCCGCTGCGCGCGGGGCTGGTGGCGTGCACCGGCAGCGCGGGGTGCAAGTTCGCTGCCGCCGACACCAAGGGCCATGCCGCGGCGCTGGTGGACTGGCTGGAGCCGCGGATCACCGTGGACGGTCCGGTGAACATCCATCTCACCGGTTGCCATAATTCCTGCGCGCAGCACTACATCGCCGATATCGGTCTACTCGGGGCCAAGGTGGAGCAGGGCGAGGACATGGTGGAGGGCTACGACCTGCATG
>CAXSEK010000497.1:0-2599 GCA_964235625.1 uncultured Acetobacteraceae bacterium | reverse complement strand
GCGCGTAGACCGGCAGCAGCGCGGTGGCGCCACCGAGCAGGACGGCGAACAGGTCGAGCGAGATGGCGCCCAGCACCGCCGGGTTGTCCCAGATGAAGTGGATGCCGCCGAACACGGAGCGCAGGGTGGGGGCTTCCTTGGGCGGCAACAGGCGCTCCAGCCGGATGGCGAACACCAGGGTGCTGGCCAGCAGGAACAGCGCCGCGGCGAGGCCGAAGGGGATGGGCGCGCCAGCGGCGTAGAGCAGGCCGCCCAAGGCCGGGCCAAGGATGGTGGCGGTCTGGTTGGCCGAGGCAGACCAGGCGCTGGCCTGCTGCAGCCGGGCCGCGCCGACCAGGCCGGGCATCAGGGCGGAGAAGGTCGGCGATTCGAAGGCCCGCGCCGCACCGATCAGGGCCACGATGGCGAACACGCCGGTGACGCCCAGCACGCCGGCAGCGACACCGAGGGCGAGGACGGCGCCGGCCGTGGCCTCAACCAGCTGGCAGCAGGCGACGATGCGGCGGCGGTCGTAGCGGTCGGCGACGTGGCCCACGACCAGGGTGAGCAGCGCCACGGGGAGGAACTGCGCCAGGCCGACCAGCCCGAGGTCAAAGGCGCTGCCGGTCAGCTGGTAGACCAGCCAGCCGATCGCGACGGATTGCATCTGGTAGGCGAAGCTGCTGCAGACGCGCGCCGACCAGAACAGCGCGAAAGGCGGGTGGCGCAGGAGGGGGAGGTCATCTGTGTCGGACACGGGAGCTGCGTCATGGCGCAGGAACCCGGCCCTGTCGAGGCCGAATTGCAAACATCAAGATATCCTTATATAGCGTCGCCGCATCAACAGGAGCCTCTCCGAATGCCCGACGTCTCGATGCCGACCGACTACAAGGTCAAGGATTTCTCGCTTGCCGCCTGGGGCCGCAAGGAGATCGCGATGGCCGAGGACGAGATGCCCGGCCTGATGGCGCTGCGTGCCGAATACGGTCCGAGCCAGGCGCTGAAGGGGGCCCGCATCGCCGGCTGCCTGCACATGACCATCCAGACGGCCGTGCTGATCGAGACGTTGACGGCGCTGGGCGCCACCGTCCGCTGGTCGTCCTGCAACATCTTCTCGACGCAGGACCACGCCGCCGCGGGTGTGGCCGCCGCCGGGACGCCGGTGTTCGCATGGAAGGGCATGAACGAGGAAGAGTTCAATTGGTGCATCGAGCAGACCATCCACGGCCCGGGTGGCTGGACGCCCAACATGATCCTCGATGACGGCGGCGACCTCACCGTCATGATGCACGACAAGTATCCCGAGCTGCTCAAGGACGTGAAGGGCCTGTCCGAGGAGACCACCACCGGCGTCCACCGCCTGTGGGAGATGGTGAAGGCCGGCAAGCTGCTGGTGCCCGCCATTAACGTGAACGACAGCGTGACCAAGTCCAAGTTCGACAATCTGTATGGCTGCCGCGAGAGCCTGGTGGACGCGATCCGCCGTGGCACGGACGTGATGCTGGCCGGGAAGGTGGCCGTGGTGGCCGGCTTCGGCGACGTGGGCAAGGGCTCGGCCGCCAGCCTGCGCCAGGGCGGCTGCCGGGTGCTAGTGACCGAAGTGGACCCGATCTGCGCGCTGCAGGCGGCGATGGAGGGCTACGAGGTCGTGACGATGGAGTCCGCCTCCCCGCGCGGCGACATCTTCGTGACGGCGACCGGCAACGTGGACGTGATCACGATCGAGCACATGCGGGCGATGAAGCATCGCGCGATCGTGTGCAACATCGGCCACTTCGACAGCGAGATCCAAATCGACTCGCTGCGCAACTACACCTGGGACAACGTCAAGCCGCAGGTGGACGAGGTGGTGTTCCCGGACGGCAAGCGCCTGATCGTGCTGAGCGAGGGGCGGCTGGTGAACCTGGGCAACGCGACCGGGCACCCGTCCTTCGTGATGAGCGCCTCGTTCACCAACCAGGTGCTGGCGCAACTCGAGTTGTGGCATGCCAAGCCGGGTCAATACGAGTGCAAGGTGTATACGTTGCCGAAGCACCTGGACGAGAAGGTGGCGGCGCTGCATTTGGCCAAGGTGGGTGCCGAGCTGACGAAGCTGTCGCCGAAGCAGGCGGAGTATATCGGCGCGCCGGTATCCGGTCCGTTCAAGCACGACCTCTACCGCTACTGAGGCCAGGCTTGGCTGCACCCGCCCGACATGCGGTGGGCGGGTGCAGCCTGCGGCCAGCGTTCCCGATTGTCATAGCAACGCCACACAACGCCGCTGCCCCGATGGGTAAAGCCCCCGTAGCATTCCTATCGCGGGGGTTGAGCATGTCGGATTTCACGATGAATGACGGGCTGGCGGCGTCGCCGTCGCCCCGTCCCCATATGGACAGTAAGCCGCACGTGGGTGGCGCCATCGCCTTCTTCGCCGTGCTGCTCGCGGGGCTGGGGTTCGCGGCCTACAGCATCGCGACGGATATCGGTAACGTGGACGAGACCAACATTGCCACCGGCGCGTTCGTAATGCTCGGCCTGGCTCTGCTGATCGCGCTGGGGTTCGAGTTCGTCAACGGCTTCCACGATACCGCCAACGCGGTCGCCACGGTGATCTACACGCATAGCCTGCCGCCGCTGGTAG
>CAXSEK010000496.1:0-2604 GCA_964235625.1 uncultured Acetobacteraceae bacterium | reverse complement strand
CGCGCCCTGCTGATGGACGAGCCGTTCGGCGCGCTGGACGCGCAGACCCGCGGCAACTTGCAGGAGGAGCTGCTGCGGCTATGGCAGCAGCAGCGCAGCACCGTGGTGTTCGTGACCCACAGCATCGACGAGGCGGTGTTCCTGGCGGATCGCATCGCCGTGTTTTCCGCCCGGCCCGGCCGCATCGCCACGATGGTGGAGGTGGACCTGCCGCGCCCGCGGGACGCACGGTCCCCGGAGTTCATAGAACTGAGCCGCATGCTGCGCGGCCAGATCGCCCCCGATCTGCACGGAGCGCCCCTCGGATGAAGTTGCTGCTCGCCAACCCCAACACCAGCACCAGCGTCACCGACCGGATCGCCGCCGTGGCGCGCGGCGTGGCGGCGCCGGGCACGGAGATCCTGGCGGTCACGGGGCAGGCGGGGGTGCCGTATATCGCAACCCGTGCGGAGGCCGCGATCGCCGGGCGGACCACGATGGAGCTGATGGCCGAGCACGGCGCCGGGTGCGACGCGGCCATCATCGCCGCCTTCGCCGACCCGGGGCTGGGCGGCGCGCGCGAGGTGATGGGCGTGCCGGTGATCGGCCTGGCCGAAGCCGCGATGCTGACCGCCTGCATGCTGGGCCGCCGCTTCGCCATCGTGACGTTCTCGGGCTCGCTCGGGCCCTGGTACCGGGAGTGCGTCGAGTATCACGGCCTCACCGCCCGGCTCGCCGCCATCCGTAGCCTGGACCTGCCCTTCGCCGCCATCGACACGGTGCAGACGGAGCTGGAGCAGGCGTTGGTGGCGCTGTGCTGCCGGTCGGCGGCGGAGGACGACGCGGACATGATCGTACTCGGCGGTGCGCCACTCGCCGGGTTGGCGCGACGGATCGCAGCCCGCGTGCCCGTGCCGCTGGTCGACTGCGTGGAGGCGGCGGTGCTGCAGGCGGAGGCGCTGGTGCGGCTGGCCCCGCGCAAGGCAACCGCGGGCAGTTTTCGTAGGCCCGCCGCCAAGCCGGTGACGGGATTGCCGCCGGGCCTGTCCGCCTTGCTCGACTCGGGACCGTGACCGGCTGGAGTCGCAACTCGCTACTCGCAACCGCTGCCGTCATTGCGAGGCCACTTGGCCGAAGCAAGCCAGGGGCGAACGTCGCGTATCGGCGGACCGGGCCCTGGTTTGCTTCGCCGTAAAGGGCGTCTCGCAATGACGACGTAGATCGCGAGCCGCCTCACTTCACATGCTTTGCCGAACCCTGATTGCCAGCGGCACCAGGCAGAGACCCGTCATCGCGAGCGAAGCGACCCAGGGCGACCGCCGTGCGTGGCGCCCCTGGGTCGCCGAACCTTCGGCTTGCGATGACGCTCTGTCTCGTTGGCCGACCATGGTGATCCGGACTGGCATGGCGATTGCTGACAACCGCCCGAAGCCTGCCGTTGGAGCACCCGTTTGTCCCAGGATCCGCACGCCACCGCGATCTCCCGCCGCGCCGCCCTGGCTTTGCCACTCGGCCTGGCCGCACTGCCGCTCGCCGGACCGGCCAGCCGCGCCGCCGAGCCGGTACGCGGCGGCACGATGGTGATGATCGTGACGCCGGAGCCGTCCACCCTCGCGCACTACATGGTGTCCGCCGGCAACATCCCGCCGATCGCAACGCAGGTCTACGAGGGCCTGGTCACCTATGACTGGGACCTCAAGCCGCAGCCGAACCTCGCCAAGTCCTGGACCATCGCCGAGGACGGCAAGACGATCACGTTCAAGCTGCAGGACGGCGTCAGCTTCCACAACGGCAAGCCGTTCACCAGCGCCGACGTGCAGTACTCCTTCATGGAGATCCTGAAGAAATACCACCCGACGGCGCCGGTGATCCTGGCGGAGCTGACGGCGGTGGAAACGCCCGACCCGCTGACGGCGGTGCTGCACCTGGCCAACCCGGCGCCCTACCTGATGAAGGCGCTCGCCGCCCGGGACCTGCCGATCGTCTGCAAGGCGGTGTTCGAGGGCACCGACATCCTGCAGAACCCCACCGCCAACAAGCCGATCGGCACCGGCCCCTACAAGTTCGTGCAGTGGGAGCGCGGGCAATACGTCCGGCTGGACCGCAACGACAAATACTGGAAGCCAGGGCTGCCCTACCTCAACCGCATCATCGCCCGCTTCATCCCCGATGCCGCCACCCGCTCGGCGGCGATGGAGGCGGGCGAGGCGCAGTTCGCCGCCTATAGCGCGGTCAACTACTCCGACCTCGACCGGATGAAGGCGAACCCGATCCTGGGCCTCGAGCTGCGCGGCTACGAGATGACGCCGGCGCTCAGCGTGCTGGAACTGAACAGCAAGCACCCGCATCTCGGCAAGAAGGAGGTTCGCCAGGCTATCGCCTACGCGATCGACCGCACCGTGATCCTGAAAGACGTGATGTACGGCTACGGCCAACCCGCCACCGGCCCGCTGAGCCGCAAGTTCGCGCCGGAGGGCCTCTACACCGACGACGTGATCCATTTCGATGTGCCGGACCGGCTGGATATCGCGAACAAGCTGCTGGACGGCGCCGGCGCCCCGCGCGGGGAGGGCGGCATCCGCTTCGCCGTGCACCTGGAGGTTAACTCCTTCGGCGAGCAGTGGC
>CAXSEK010000495.1:0-2604 GCA_964235625.1 uncultured Acetobacteraceae bacterium | reverse complement strand
CGTCCAGCCGTGACAGCAGTGTCGGCATATCGCACGCGGTCCGGCTAGCCGGGAGCAAGACCGGGACGCCCATCACCACCTTCTCCGTCGCGCGGATGTAGGTGTCGGAAGCAGCATGGTTCGGCATCCCGAACGTGCCGAACAGTTTGGTGCAGCAGGAGATTCCGACAAGCGGCTTCATCCTTGTATAATGAACAGGACATGCGGCGTTTTGAAGTCAATTCCGCAGTTTGCCTGCCGTCATCGCGAACTGTTGCCAAAAAACTTTGGATCGATGAACGTGAACATCGACTGATCGAACGTCCCGCCCAGCTGAATGTCATACAGGCTGACCCGTGTCTCCTGCCGCTGGGCGTCTATGACGGTCCAGGACCGCAATGCCAATGGGTTGTCGGCGAAGATCAGCGTCAACGATCCATCTGCCGGGCTCGCCGTGCGGGTGACCGTGATCTGCAATTGCCCTGGATAGCGCAGGATCCGCGTCACCGTGATGTCACCCGAGAGCTTCAGGTTGTCCCGCAGCAGCAAGCCCAGCGGCGTGCGGTCCAGCGGCAGGTTGCTGGTCTGCTCCAACTGCGAGTCGTTGAACACCAGCAGGCCGTGCCCGGCCACCAGCAGGAACGGCGACGGCGGCTCATACTGAAACCGCATCCGGCCGGGCCGCTGCAGCCAGGCCGTTCCGCCGCTGATCGCGCCATTGGGGGCGATCTGCTGGAACCGGGCCTTCAGCGTATGGATGGTGTTCAGGTAGATTTCGGCCCGGGCAATATCACCCTGATCCTGCGCCGTCGGCGGTGCCTGGGCATGCGCCAAGGCGGGGGCCAGCAACGCAGCAAGCAAGATACGACGCTTCATCACCGCCATATGCCCTGCCGGACGAGCGCGCGAAAGGCCCGTCCCCGTCCCTCAAGTTTATCACGCCCGTTCCACGAACCGGTCCAGCACGCGCTTGTCCCCCGCCTTGTCGAACGCAACGTCCAACCGGTCATCGTTGACGCCGCTCACCGTGCCGTAGCCGAACTTCTGGTGGAACACGCGCTGCCCGACAGCCATCTGGTCCTCCCGCTTCGGCCGCGCCGGCTGCTCCCACACCTCGGTCACCTTCGGGCGCCGGGCCGCAACCGGGAACTGCCCGGTGAACACCGTCGGCGCCAGCAGCCGCTGCTCCCGCGCCATCGCTGCCGACCCGGCCCGCTCCACGTGCTCCTCCGGCAGCTCCTCCAAGAACCGCGACGGGATCGAGCTCTGCCAGTTGCCATACAGCTGCCGGTTGGCCACGTGGCTGATGATCGCCCGGCGCCGTGCCCGGGTGATGCCGACATAGGCCAGCCGCCGCTCCTCCTCGAGCCCTTTGGTGCCGTTCTCGTCCATCGAGCGCTGCGACGGGAACAGTCCCTCCTCCCAGCCTGGCAGGAACACCGTGTCGAACTCCAGCCCCTTGGCGCCGTGCAGCGTCATCATCGACAGCTTGTCGTTGTCACCCTCCTGCTCGTTCTCCATCACCAGGCTGACATGGTCCAGGAAGCCGGACAGCGTCTCGAACTCGCGCAGCGCCTGCATCAGCTCCTTCAAGTTCTCCAGCCGACCCGGCGCCTCGGGGGATTTGTCCAGCCGCCACATCTCCACGTAGCCGCTCTCGTCCAACATCACCGACATCGTCAGCAGGTGCCCCTCCCGGCCCAGCATCTCCCGCCAGGCGGCGAACCCGTCCAGCAGCTTGCGGATCGACGTGCTCGCCTTGCCCTTCAGCGTGCCATCCCGGGTCACCACGTCCGCTGCCGCGTACAGCGACACACCCTGCGCCCGCGCCACCGCGTGCATCGCCCGCAGCGCCACGTCCCCCACGCCCCGGCGCGGCAGGTTGATGATCCGCTCGAACCCGAGGTCATCCGCCGGCGACTGCAGCACCCGCATGTAGGCGACGGCGTCACGTATCTCCTGCCGCTCGTAGAAGCGCAGCCCGCCCACCACGCGGTAGGGCATGCCGAGCGTCAGCATCCGCTCCTCGAACGAGCGCGTCTGTGCGCCGGTCCGCACCAGGATCGCGATCTCGTTCAGGGCATGGCCGTCGCGCCGCAGCGCCTCGGCCTTCTCCCCCACCATGCGGGCCTCCTCCTGGCTGTCCCACAGGGAGACGACGCTGACCGGCTCGCCCGAGGAGTCGTTGCGGCCCGACCGCAGCGTCTTGCCAAGCCGCCCCTCGTTATGCGCGATCAGGCCCGAGGCAGCGCCGAGGATCGGTGCGGTGGAGCGGTAGTTGCTCTCCAGCCGCACGGTCTTCGCCCCGGGGAAGTCCTTTTCGAAGCGTAGGATATTCTCCACCTCCGCTCCGCGCCACGAGTAGATCGACTGGTCGTCATCGCCAACACAGCAGATGTTCTTGTGTTCCTGCGCCAACAACCGCAGCCAGAGGTACTGGACCACGTTGGTGTCCTGATACTCGTCCACCAGGATATAGCGGAACATCCGGTGATACTGCGCCAGCACCTCCGGATGCGCGCGCAGCATCTCCGTCACGTGCAGCAGCAGGTCGCCGAAATCGGCGGCGTTCAGCGCCGCCAGCCGGGCCTGGTAGGCGGCATACAGTGCGCGGGCCTGGCCGCC
>CAXSEK010000494.1:0-2606 GCA_964235625.1 uncultured Acetobacteraceae bacterium | reverse complement strand
CTATGCACGAGGATGCCCCCCGCCGCCGGACCATACGCTGGGAGCGTCCGGTCCCACCCGATCCGTCGCTGTCCGGGCTGGAATCGCTGCGCGCGATGGCGGCGGGCGTTCGTCCCCCGCTACCGACCAGCACGCTGATCGGGCTCACCGTGCAATCGGTGGAGCAGGGCCGGGTGCGCATGGCGATCACGCCGGCAAACTACCACTACAATCCGATCGGCACAGTCCATGGCGGCGTGATCGCGACGGTGCTGGATACGGTGCTGGCGTGCTCCGTGCTGTCCACGCTGCCGCCGGGCCGCGGCTGCACGACGCTGGAGATCAAAGTGAACTACCTCCGCGCCTTGACGGAGGCCACCGGCGAGGTGGTCGCGGAGGGTGTGTGCGTGCAGTCCGGGCGCCAGGTGGGCGTGGCGGAAGGCCGCGTTACGGACGCGAAGGGCCGCCTGTATGCCATCGCGAGCACGACGATGCTGGTATTCGACCAGATGCCGCCGCATGACGTGCCCGCCGACGGCGCGCTGGAACGCACGGTGACGTGGGAGGATCGGCGGGCCGGAGCCGCCGCCGGGCGGGCGATGGCGGGCATCGACTACCTCCGCGCCATGAAGGACGGGGCGGTCCCGCGTGCGCCGATCGCCGCCCTGCTCGGCTTCGAGATCGATACGATCGAGCCTGGCAGCGTCAGCATGACCCTGCTGCCCGGCCGGCACATGAACAACCCCGGCGGCACCATGCACGGCGGCATGATGGCCACGCTGCTGGATTCGGTGATGGGCTGCGCGGTCCACACCACCGTGCCGCAGGGACGCGGCTACACCACGTTGGAGATCAAGGTGAACTATCTTCGCGCCGTGACGGAGGCGAGCGGGCTGATCACCGCGACCGGCCAAGTGGTGCATGCCGGCCGGCAGATGGCGGCCGCCGAGGCGCGCGCGCTGGACGCGGCGGGGCGCCTGGTCGCCACGGCCACCACCACCTGCCTGCTGTTCGACATATCGTCCAAATGAGCGCGACCCTCGCCCGGCCGGGCCTCAGCGCCCGCACCGCGCAACTGCTGCACGGCCCGATCCTGCCGACGCTGCTGCGGCTCGCCTGGCCCAACGTGCTCGTGATGCTGGCCCAGTCCGCGACCGGGCTGATCGAGACGTATTGGGTGGCGCGGCTCGGCACCGATGCGCTGGCCGGCATGGCGCTGGTGTTCCCGGGCGTGATGCTGATGCAGATGATTTCCGGAGGCAGCATGGGCGGCGGCATCGCCTCGGCCATCGCGCGGGCACTCGGGGCCCGGCGCAACGACGACGCGGACGCGCTCGTGATGCACGCGCTGGTGCTGAACGGCCTGCTCGGGCTGGTGTTCTCGGCGGCTGTGTTGCTGGGTGGCCCGGCGCTCTACCGGGCGCTCGGCGGCAGCGGCGCGTCGCTGGGTGCGGCGCTGGCGTATTCGAACGTGGTGTTCGCGACGACGGTGCTGCTGTGGCTCGCGAACGCCCTGGCCAGCGTGATCCGCGGTACCGGCAACATGCTGTTCCCGGCCCTGGTCACGATCGCCGGGGTCGTGCTGCTGATCCCGCTCTCGCCGTGTCTGATCTTCGGCTGGGGTCCGTTCCCGGCGCTGGGCGTCGCGGGCGGCGGGGTGGCGCTGGCGCTGTTCTATGCCGGCAGCCTGGTCGTGCTGGGGTGGTACGTGCTCGCCGGCCGGGCCGGCGTGCGGCTGCGCTGGCTGAAGCTGCGCTGGGCGATGTTCCGCGACATCCTGGCCGTGGGCGCGGTCGCCTCGGTCAACGCCGTGCAAACCAACCTCACCGTAGGCTTGGCGACGGCGCTGGCCGGGAGCTATGGCGGGGCGGACGCGCTGGCGGGCTACGGCACCGGGGCGCGGCTGGAGTTCCTGCTGATCCCCGTGGTGTTCGGGCTGGGCTCGCCAATGGTCGCCATGGTCGGCACCAACCTCGGCGCCGGGCAGCGGGCGCGGGCGCTCACGATCGCCTGGACCGGGGCGGCGATTGCCTTCGGGCTGACCGAGGCGATCGGGGTAGGCGGCGCACTTTTCCCGCAAGCCTGGATCGGCCTGTTCGGCAATGACCCGGCCATGGTGGCCGCAGGTGCCTCCTACCTCCGCAGCGTAGGGCCGACCTATGGCTTCCTCGGCGGCGGGCTGGCGCTGTATTTCGCTTCACAAGGCGCCGGACGGTTGCTGTGGCCCTTGGTGGCCGGCATGGCGCGCGTGATCGTGGCCGTCGGCGGCGGCTGGTTGCTGCTGCGATGGACCGGATCGCTCGATTGGCTGTTCGTGGCGATGGGCCTAGGATTGGTCGTGTATGGCGGCGTGAACGCGGCGGCGATCCGTGGCGGCGCCTGGTTCACGCGGGAGGGTTAGGGCGATGCGTATCCTGATGGTGGGGGCCGGCGCGATCGGCGGCTATTTCGGCGGGCGCATGCTGGCCGCGGGGTCGGACGTGACGTTCCTGGTCCGGCCACGCCGCGCGGCGCAGCTGGCCGAACATGGCCTAGTCATCCGCAGCGCCCGCGGGGACCTCACTCTGCCGGCACCCCCGGCGATCCAGGCGGACGCCATCGCCGCCCCGTTCGACGCCATCATCCTG
>CAXSEK010000493.1:0-2609 GCA_964235625.1 uncultured Acetobacteraceae bacterium | reverse complement strand
CAATCGCATTTGCCTTCTCCCTCTCCCGTCCTTCACGGGTGAGGGCCGTCCACGCACATATCGCCCCGCCGTCACGGGATCCCACGCTCCCTCACCCCAACCCTCTCCCAGAGCGGGAGAGGGAGAAGCAAGCAGCGGTCTAATGCCGCGCGTTCGCTCCCGCATCCGCATGCCGTGCGAACAGCCCGAACAGTTGCCTCGTCACCGGCCCGACCGCCCCGTCGCCAACCGGGGCGCCATCGAGCGACACGATGGGCTTCACGAACGACGTGGCGCTGGTGATGAACACCTCCCGCGCCGCCCGCAGCTCGGCCTCGCTCACCGCCCGTTGCTCCACGCCCACCCCGGACTCCGTCATCTGCGTCAGCAACGAGGCCCGCGTGCAGCCCGGCAGGATCGCGTGGCCAAGGTGGTGGGTGCGCAAAACGCCCTGCGCATCCACCACCCACACCGTGGTGGACGACCCCTCCGTCACCTTCCCGTCCCGGATCATGATCGCCTCCGTGGCACCCGCTATCCGCGCTGCCTGCTTGGCCAGCACGTTGGGCAGCAGCCCGACGGACTTGATGTCGCACCGCTCCCACCGCTCGTCCGGCACCGTGATGGCGTTGCCCGCCCATTTGTCCGGGTTGGACGGAAATGGCGGCGTCCGCCGGCACGTCACCACCAAGGCCGGCGGCACGGGCTTGGCGGGAAAGGCGTGATCCCGCCGCGCGACCCCGCGCGTGACCTGCATGTATACCAGCCCCTCGCGCAGCCGGTTGCGCCGCGTGACTTCGCGCAGGACCTGCATCATTGCGGCCCGCCCCATCGGTGGCGCGATGGCGATCTCGCCTAGCGAGCGTTCGAGCCGGGCCATGTGCAGCTCCTCGTCCAGGAAGCGGCCATCGGTGATATACAGCACCTCGTAGACACCGTCCGCGAACTGATAGCCGCGATCCTCCACGTTCACGCTTGCCTCGGATTGCGGGACGTAGCGGCCGTTGACGTAGGCGATGCGGCTCATGCGGACTCCAATCTCTCGTGTGTCCTCCGCACGATAACGTGGCACCGCGATGGGCTGAAGCCCATCCTACACGCGCTCCCCGGCGTCCATCGCCGCCAGGAAGGCGGCCGCCCGCGCGCGCAGCTTGGCCACCCGGGCCGGGTCCATCTTCTCCAGGGTGCGCAGAGGCATCGCCATGCGGTTGTTGCCGGCGAACCGGTCCTTGTGGCGGGCCATGAAATCCCAATACAGGGCGTTGAACGGGCAGGCACGCTCGCCGACCGCGTCCTTCACGTCGTAGTGGCACTTGCGGCAGTAATCGCTCATCCGGTTGATGTACGCGCCGGACCCGGCATACGGCTTGGACCCAACCACCCCACCATCGGCGAACAGCGCCATCCCGCGGGTGTTCGGCATTTCCACCCACTCATAGGCGTCGGCGTAGACGATCAGGTACCATTCATCGACCTCCGCCGGGTCCAGCCCGGCCAGCAGGGCGAAGTTCCCCGTGACCATCAGGCGCTGGATGTGGTGGGCGTAGGCGTGCTCCCGCGTGTCCGTCACCGCGTGGTGCATGCAGTTCATCCGCGTGTCCGCGTCCCAGTAAAGCCAGGGCAGCTTGCGCGTCGCCGCCAGGGCGTTCAGCCCGGCATAATCCGGCATCTTCAGCCAGTAGATCCCGCGAATGAATTCCCGCCAGCCGAGCACCTGCCGGATGAACCCCTCCGCCGCGTTCAACCGCACCAGGCCCGCCCGGAACGCACCCTCCGCCGCCATGCACACCTCGAGCGGCTCGAGCAGCCCCGTGTTCAACGACGTGGAGATCAGCGCGTGGAACAGCGTCGGCGCCCCCGCCCGCATCGCGTCCTGCCAGTCGCCGAAGCGCGGCAGGCGGTTGAGCACGAAATCGCCCAGCGCCGCCTTCGCGTCCGCCGCGGTGACCGGCAGGTTGAACCCGTCGCAGGTGCCGAAATGTTCGCCGAACCGCGCCCGCACCAGGGCGATCACATCCTGGGTGATGGCATCCGGCTGGAAGTGCGGCGGGGGTGGCGCGTCCACCGTGGCGGGCAGCGGCTTGCGGTTCTCGGCGTCGAAGTTCCAGCGGCCCTCCACCGGTGCGCCGTCCTCCATCAGCACGTCGTAGCGGCGGCGCATCTCGCGGTAGAAGAACTCCATCCGCAGCGAGCGTTTGCCCTGCGCCCAGGTGCGGAACTCCCGGATGCTGGACAGGAAACGGGTGTCGGTGCGGATCTCCACCTCCAGTCCCGTGGCCTCGTGCCAGGTCTGCATCTCCTGGTCCAACCGCCACTCGCCGCATTCAGTGGCCACGATCCGCGCCGGACGCAGCCGCGCCGCCGCCCGCGCCACCTCGCCGACCAAGGTCTGCGTGTTCGCCGGGTCATCGATCGTCACGTACTCGACGGCTACGCCACGGGCCTGCAACGCGCGGGCGAAATGGCGCATGGCGGACAGCACCAGCACGATCTTCTTCTGGTGGTGGCGCACATAGGTGCACTCGCGCATCACCTCGGCCATCAGCACGGTATCCGTCGCCGGATCCAGATCGGACAGTGCGGAGAGCCCATCGCTGCACTGGTCGCCCAACACGATCCGAAGCGTGCTC
>CAXSEK010000492.1:0-2618 GCA_964235625.1 uncultured Acetobacteraceae bacterium | reverse complement strand
GACAGGGGCGACACTCGTCTTCATCAGCACGCTCGGCTATTTTGTCACTCCGGCACTGTTGGGCGGGCCGCGGCAGATCATGATCGCGCAACTGATCCAGAACCAGATCGCCGATTTCGGCAATTGGGGTGTCGCGGGTGCGCTCGCCCTCGTGCTGCTGGCGGTGACGGCCGTCATGCTCGCCTTGTTGCAGGCGACAGTGGGGCTGAAGGCGATGGCACGATGAGGGGTGACGGCATGGGCCGTTGGCGGGCAGCCCGCGCGACGGTGTGCACGCTGGTCGGACTGTATCTGCTGGCGCCGCTCGTGATCGTGGTGATCATTTCGTTCAGCGCGGGGGAGTTCCTGCAATTCCCGCCACCGGGCCTGTCGTTGCGGTGGTATGACCATCTGTTCTCCGACCCGAACTGGACGGAGTCCATCGGCGTCAGCTTCGAGGTGATGATACCGGCGGCCTTGCTGGCCACCGTCCTGGGCACGGCGGCAGCGCTCGGGCTGCAGCGGGGCGGGGTGCCCGGCGCCACGCTGCTGACCGGCGCGCTCATGCTGCCCATCATCGTCCCCGGCATCATCACGGCGGCAGCGCTTTTCGGCGTCTATCGCGGCTTGGGTTTGAACGGCACGCTGACCGGGCTCATCGCCGCGCACACCATCCTGGTGCTGCCTTACGTGGTCGCGACCGTCGGTTCCGCCTTGCGCACGCTCGATCCGCGGCTGGAAGCCGCAGCGGCCACGCTCGGTGCCCGGCCCTGGGCGGCGTTCCGCCGGGTCACCTTGCCGTTGCTGGCCCCGGCCGTGTTGTCCGGGCTGCTGTTCGCGATGGTCGTCTCGTTCGACGAGCTGATCGTCTCGTTGTTCGTCAGCACGGCGCGGCTGCGGCCGGTGGCGGTGCAGATGTGGTCCAATGTCCGTGGCGACTTCGACCCGACAGTCGCGGCCATCGCGACGCTGTGCTTCGTGTTCGCTTTCCTGGCCCTCGGGGCCGAGGGACTGCTGCGGCGCCGCACCACGGAAAGGAAACCATGACACCCGTCCTCGAACTCAGCGGCATCCGCAAGGAGTACGGCGGCCACGTGGCAGTCGACAACCTGGACCTGACCTTGCGGCCGGAGGAGTTCATGACCTTCCTCGGCCCGTCCGGCTCGGGCAAGACCACGACGCTGATGATGGTTGCCGGGCTGCAGCAGCCGGACCGGGGGCGCATGGTGCTGAACGGCACGCCGGTGAACCGCCTGCCGCCCTACCGGCGGGACATCGGCATGGTGTTCCAGCATTACGCGCTGTTTCCGCATATGAGTGTGGCCCGCAACATCGCCTTCCCGCTCGAACTGCGCGGCGTGGGCCGCGCCGAGATCCGCCGGCAAGTGGACGACGCACTGCGGCTGGTGAACCTGCCCGCGCATGGCGATCGCCTGCCGCGGGAGCTCTCTGGCGGGCAGCAGCAGCGCGTGGCGCTGGCCCGCGCCATGGTCTACCGCCCGGCCCTGCTGCTGATGGATGAGCCGCTGGGTGCGTTGGACAAGAAGCTGCGCGAGCAGATGCAGCTCGAGATCATGGCGGTGCACCGGCAACGCCGCATGTCCGTCCTGTATGTCACCCACGACCAGGAAGAGGCCCTGACCATGAGCGACCGCATCGCCGTGTTCAACGCGGGCCGGGTGGAGCAGGTCGGGACCCCGACGGAGCTGTATGAGCACCCGGCCACGCGCTTCGTCGCCGGGTTCGTGGGCGAGATGAACTTCTTTGCCGGCGAGCTGCGGGACAGCACGGCCGGGTTGGCGCAGGTGGACGTCCGCGGCCAGTTGCTCCCGGCCGCGAACCCGCATGGGATGCGGCCTGGGCAGAGCGTGGTGGTGGCGGTTCGGCCGGAACGCATGGCGGTCGGCGTCGGCCCCGGTGTCCCGGCGACGCTGGAGGACGTGATCTATCTCGGTAATGCACGGCGCTATATGCTGCGGCTACCCGATGGCAGCACGTCCACCGCCTTGCGCCAGGCAGGGGCAGGCGAAGCAGACGGCCTCGACCGCGGTGCCGCCGTAGGATTATCGTTCCAGCCCGAGCACGCCTGCGTGTTCGCAGCTTAGACGTTGAACGAGTTGGCGGAAACGGACAACAATCCTGGTGCTTGAAGCACCACACCTCTCTTGCGAGACTGCTTGTTCTCGCGAGTAATGATATTGATGCACGGAGAGGTGGTGATCGCGATCCGTAGATGGTCGACCCGTAGCGCGTCAGCAGGAAGCGGGCGGGCGGTGTCCCTCCTCCGCCGATGCCAGCGAGGTCGCCTGCCATACCGGCGTGGATGCGGCCACGGTGGTTTGCCAGCATGGCATGGTGGGTTTCACCGACGCCATCGGCATGCGGCCGTGTCGCGTATCCGAGCAAAGGCGGTTGCCAGGGGCCTGTTGGACGGAATCTTCTGTTCCGACGGAGCCGCTGCGAGAGGGCGGTTGCGCGATGGCTTTGATTTGGTGACTCCGGGCAGTGATGCCGCGGTGTTCCGCGCCGCTACGCGTCAACGTACGGGATGCACGCGCCTGGCGTGAATGCGTCACAACGAAGCGCCGTGTCTCTTCCAAGCGGAGGTATCGGCCAAGACGGTCGTTCCAGAGCTGCCA
>CAXSEK010000491.1:0-2636 GCA_964235625.1 uncultured Acetobacteraceae bacterium | reverse complement strand
CCACCAACCGCAACTTCCGCGGCCGCATGGGCGACCCGACCGCCTCCGTGTTCCTCGCCAACGCCTGGGTCGCGGCCGCCGCCGCGGTCGCAGGGGAGATCGTGGTCCCGACCTTGGCCGGGGCCGGCTTTCCTCTGGTGTCCGCATGATCACCGGCACCGTTCACCGGCTCGGCGATGACGTGGACACTGACGCCATCCTGCCCGGCCGCTACCTGGCGCTGAAGGATCCCGCCGCGCTGGCCGCCCATTGCCTGGAGGCGCTCGACCCCGGCTTCCGCGGCCGGGTCCGTCCCGGCGACATCATCGCCGCCGGCCGCAATTTCGGCACCGGCTCCTCGCGCGAGCACGCCGTGATCGCGTTGAAGGCGCTCGGCATCCGGGCCATCGTGGCCACCAGCGTGGCCCGCATCTTCTTCCGCAATGCCATCAACCTCGGCCTGGTCGTCCTGGTCGCACCCGATGCGGACCTGGCAGCCGGCGCAGCCGCTTGCATCGACGGCAGCGCCATCACCCAGTCCGGCCGGACCTGGCATGCCGCCTCGCTCGGCGCAGAAGTCGCCGCGATCCTGGCGGCTGGCGGCCTGATGGAGAAAATCCGCGCCGACCTCATCGGCACTGCCTCCTTACGAAAGAACTTGGCCCATGGCTGATCCGCGTCTCCGGGCCGCCCTCGACGGCGACCGCTTGATCGTCGCGCCCGGCATCTTCGACCTGATATCGGCGCGCCTGGCCGACGGCATGGGCTTCGACGCGCTGTATGCGACCGGGTTCGGCACGGTTGCCTCCCATCTCGGTCTCGCCGATGTGGGCCTAGCCACCTACTCCGACATGGTGGGCCGGGTCGGTGCATTCGCCCGGATGTGCCGCAGCCCGGTCATCGCCGATGCCGATACCGGGTATGGCGGCCTGCTCAACATCCGGCACACCGTCGCCGGCTACGAGGCCACGGGCGTGACGGCGATCCAGATCGAGGATCAGGAAACGCCGAAGAAGTGCGGCCATACGCCGGGCCGCCGGGTCATCCCCGCGCCCGAGATGGCACTCAAGATCGAGGTCGCGGCGGCCACCCGCAAGAACCGTGACTTCCTGATCGTCGCCCGGACTGACGCCCGCACTGCGCTGGGCCTGGACGAGGCCATCGCCCGCGGCAAGCTGTATGCCAAGGCCGGGGCCGACATCGTGTTCGTCGAGAGCCCGGAGACCGAGGACGAGATGGCCCGGATCGGCGGCGAGATCGACGCCCCCCTGCTGGCGAACATGGTCGAGGGCGGGCGCACCCCCATCCTTCCGGCCGCCCGGCTGAAGGCGCTCGGCTACGCCGTCGCGATCTATCCCGCCATCGGCTTCCTGGCAGTCTCGGCGGCGCTGAAGCGGGTTTATGGCCACCTGCTGGCAAACGGCGACAGCACCGCGCTGCCCGGCTCCGAAAGCTACGGCTTCGGCCGCATGTGCACGCTGATGGGCTTTCCGGATGCCTGGGAGTTCGAACGGACCTGGGCAGACCGCGCCACCAGTAAGGAGGCCGCGGAATGACGGACGAGCTGGACATCTACCGCCGCCAGGGCTTTGCCCAAACCCTCGGCCTGGGTGTGGCCCCGGCGGTCGTCGTCGTGGACTTCGTGGCCGGCTTCACCGATCCCGCGCATTTCGGCGGTGGCAACATCGCCCAGGCGATCGCGCGGACCGTCGGCCTGCTCGCGCTGGCCCGGCGCAACGGCTGGCCGGTCGCGCATACCCGTGTCGTCTACGCCGATGACGGCTCGGATGCCGGCGTGTTCGCGGCCAAGGTGCCGCCGCTACTGACCCTAACGGAAACCAGCCCGCTCAGCCGAATCGTCCCGGAACTCACTCCGGCACCCGGCGAACTCGTGATCCGCAAGCGCCAGGCCAGTGCCTTCTTCGGCACCGGCCTGGCCGGTTGGCTGGCCTACCGCCGGGTGGACACCCTCCTGGTTGCCGGCTGCACCACCAGCGGGTGCGTGCGCGCCACGGTCGTGGATGCCTGTGCGCACGAGGTCCGGCCGGTCGTGATGGTCGACTGCGTCGGTGACCGCGCCCTCGGCCCGCATGAGGCGAGCCTGTTCGACATGGGCCAGAAATATGCCGACCTGATGGACCTCGCTGCCTTGGAGGCTGCGTTCGCCCGCCAATCCGCCGCATGAAGGAGCCGACGATGTTGCACCGCCGCACCGCCCTGGGCCTGTTGGCCGGAACCGCCCTCGCCATGCCGCGGATCGCCCGCGCCGCCGACGACATCATCGTCGGGGCCACCGTCCCCATCACCGGCGCGCTCGCCGGGTCCGGCCTGCAGTACTACGACAGCCTGCAGATGGCGCAGGACGACATCAACGCCGCGGGCGGCATCGACGGCCGCAAGCTGAAGATCGTGTTCGAGGACACCCAGGCCTCCAACAGCGTGGCCGTCAACGCGTTCATCAAGCTGTCGCAACAGCTCGACCCGGTATTCATCTTCCTCAGCAGCTACACGATCCAGAACCTCGCCGTGGAGCAGGCGGTCGCCAAGGCCGCCATCCCCACCGTCTATGCCGGCGGCGGTGTCGCGGTCGCCGACAAGAAGAACCCCTGGATGTTCCGCATCCGGCCGCCCGACAACATGGCCGGGGAAGCCACCGG
>CAXSEK010000490.1:0-2640 GCA_964235625.1 uncultured Acetobacteraceae bacterium | reverse complement strand
CGCAATGCGCCGCGTGCGGAGCGCCACTGGGCGAGGTCCGGGCCGACGACGCACCGCCCTACTTCACCGTGTTCATCGTGGCGCATGTCGTGGTCGGGCTGATGCTGCTTACCGATCAGGCCTACGACCCGCCATTCTGGCTGCAGGCGGTGGTGTGGCTGCCGTTCACCGTGATCTTCACCATGCTGCTGCTGCGCCCCGTGAAAGGGGCCACCCTCGGGCTGATGCTGAAGCTCGGCATGATGAAGCCGGCGGACGAGTGACCGAAACGGACGTTGCCTCCCGCGAGCGGATCGAGCGCGTCGTGCTCGACGGCGAGGCGCTGACCCGCCTTTCCCCGTTGCAGGAGGCGGACCGCACGCAGGCCACCAACGACCTGGCTGCCGAGAGCCGGTTCGCGCTGGCGGAGCAGCCCGGGCCGTATGCCTTGCATCTGTCGGTGCAGGAGGGGCGGCTGGTGTTTGACGTTCGGGACCTGGCGGACGTGCCGCTGCAGGCCGTGGTGCTGGCTCTGGGGCCGTTCCGCGGGCTGATCAAGGATTATCAGATGCTGGTAGACAGCCACGTGATGGCGATGGAGGAGGGCCGCGCCGAGCGCATCCAGGCAATCGACATGGGACGCCGCGGCTTGCACAACGAGGGTGCCACCCTGATGATCGAGCGGCTGGACGGCAAGATCTCGATTGATTTCCCGACGGCGCGGCGCTTGTTCACGCTCGTCTGCGTTCTGCACCAGAGGATTTGACCGAGCTTGAAGATCGACGGCACGCCTTATCGTTGCATTTGGCTCGAATCGTCGGACGGCTGGTCCGTGCGCATCATCGACCAGACCAAGCTGCCCTGGTCGCTGGAATTCCTGCGGCTGACCACCGTGGCGGAGGCGGCACATGCCATCCGCACGATGCAGGTGCGCGGCGCACCGCTGATCGGGGCCACGGCGGCGTATGGCATGGCGCTGGCGGTCCGCGCGGACACAGGGACGGAAGCGATGGAGCGGGCGGCGGGCCAACTGAACGCCACCCGGCCGACCGCGGTCAACCTGAAATGGGCGACCAACCGCATGCTCACCCGGCTACGCAACACCGCCGCCGCTGACCGCGTGCGCGTCGCCTACGAGGAAGCCGCCCTGATCGCCGAGGAGGACGTGGCGCAGAACGAGGCGATCGGCCAGCACGGCGCCGGGCTGATCCGCGAGGCGCATGAGCGGACCGGACGCCCGGCCCGCGTGCTGACGCATTGCAATGCCGGCTGGCTGGCCACCGTCGATTGGGGCACTGCCCTGGCGCCGATCTACGCCGCGTTCGAGGACCGCGTGCCGGTCGAGGTCTGGGTGGACGAGACCCGGCCCCGCAACCAGGGCGCCTTCCTCACTGCGTGGGAACTCGGCCGCCACGGCGTGAAGCACACCGTGATCGCGGACAATGCCGGCGGCCACCTGATGCAGCGCGGCGAGGTGGACCTGGTGATCGTCGGCACTGACCGGGTAACCCGCACCGGGGACGTCGCGAACAAGATCGGCACCTACCTGAAGGCGCTGGCGGCGCAGGATAACGCGGTGCCGTTCTGGGTCGCCTGCCCCTCCTCCACGATCGACTGGGCCGTGTCGGACGGGCTGGCCGAAATCGAGATCGAGCAGCGAGATGCGAGCGAGGTCACCACCGTCACCGGCCGCGGGCTGGACGGCAAGGTGGCGACGGTGCGGACGGCACCCTCCGGCAGCCCCGCGGCCAACCCGGCGTTCGACGTGACGCCGGCGCGCCTGGTCACGGGGCTGATCACCGAGCGCGGGCGGTGTGCGGCAACCGCGGATGGCCTGGCGGCGCTGTTCCCCGGTCATGGCTGAGTTCCGTCCCATGCTCCGTACGTTCTCGCCGCTGCTCGCTGCCGCCAGCCTGGCCGCCTGCGCCTCCCATCCCCCCGTCCAGGCCACCGCACCCACCCAGACCGCGCCGGAAATCCCGTCCGCCGGGTTCGGCCAGGTGCCGCCCTTCGCACGGCTCGGCTACGGGCGGTTCAACCGGGCGGACGCCATCGCCATCGCGATGCGGGAATGGCGGGTGTTCGGCTCCCCGGTGGACGACGACCCGCCCGGCACCCGCCCGCCCCCCGGCGACAATAAGCCGGAGCGGTATCCCGGCCTATGGCAGCGGGTGGGCGAGTATTGGTGGGAGAGCCAGGACGCCAGCTCCGTCACCGCCTATTGGACAGGCAAGCACGACGCCAACGGCACCGTGTTCCCCGTCAGCCAGGACAGCCACTATCCGTGGTCGGCCGCCTTCATCTCCTACATCATGCGCATCGCCGGCGCAGGCGACCGCTTCCCCTACGCTCCTGCGCATGCCGTCTACATCAACGCCGCAAAGGCTCAGGCCGATGCCGGCGGCGGGTCGCTCGTGGTCACGGCGCAGCGGCCGGACCAATACGCTCCGCAGGCGGGCGACATCATCTGCCTCGGCCGCGGTGGCAGCCGCGCATTGACTTATGACGAGCTGCCGACGACCTCTTTCCCTGGCCATTGCGACTTCGTCATCGCCGCCGACCCGGGCCAGCTCACCGTGCTGGGCGGCAACGTGGACGATTCGGTGACCGAGAAGCACATCCCCACCACGCCGACCGGCATGCTGGCGGACCCGGCGACCG
>CAXSEK010000489.1:0-2651 GCA_964235625.1 uncultured Acetobacteraceae bacterium | reverse complement strand
AAGGCGAGCGAGCGCAACTCCCGGCGCATCAACACCGGCCTGCAGGGCGCGCTGTTAGTCTGCATCGCCGGCCTGGGCTTTTGCGCGTGGAACATGAACAAGCTGGCCGAGAAGGCGGAGGGCCGCGAGGTCGTCTACGCCGTGCTCCAGGACAACGGCGAGTTCGTCACCTCGGCGCACGCAAGCGAGGTAGTGCCGGTCAGCGTGCAGGGCCGGGAGATAGAGAGCGCCCTGTGGGGCTACGTCGAGGCGCGAGACTGCTACGGCAGCAGCTCATTCTACCGGCAATACTACATGGTCCAGTCGATGTCGGACGAGCACACCGCCAAGCAGTTCCGGGCGATCGTCGCGAACACGAACCCGGACCGGCCGCAGCACATCCTCGGCGAGCACAACATGACGATCCGATGCGAGCCGATCGACGCGCCGACGCAGCTTGGCGAGCACCCCGACCAGTACCTGTTCCACTTCAACAGGTGGCTCGTGGGCGGCCCGCCGGGGTCCGACGTGAAGGAGCCCTACACGGCGACCCTGCGCTTTCGCACCGGCCAATTTCCGAATGACCCGAAGGATAAGAAGCGCGCCTGGCTCGACCCCGTGATGTTCAACCCGCTGGGCGTGCAGGTGATTGAATACCCTGGCGCGCTGCCCTCGAACGCCACGCCCGCCGCCGTGCACGTGGCCACCAATCAGGGAGCGGCCCGATGACCCTTCGCACCGCCCTCGTGGCCGTCACCATGCTCTACAGCGTGCCTGCGCTGGCCGTGGTCGACCCGCCCGCGGCCAGCAAGCAGGACGGCCGGATGCGCACCGTCGTCTACAGCCGCAGCAACCCGGTCGTGCTCTACGCGGCACCTGGTGCATCCCTGCGCATCCAGTTCGGCGCAGACGAGAAGGTCGTGGGCGTCGTCGTCAGCGATCAGGGCACGATCTCTCCGCAGGATGATCCGGAGCCGCCCGCGGCCACCGGCGTGTCTGCGACTTTCGCCAACGCAGCGGCGGCGCTGCCGGCGAAAGGACCGAGCATCTCGAGCTGCGATCCCAACCTCTGCCGCACCGTCTATGGCAGCATGCTCTATCTCAAGCCGGTCCAGGAGCTGGATCCGCAGCCACTGTTCGTCCAGACCGAGCGCACCCTGGCGGATGGGCGGACCGAGATGGTTCCGTACACATTCGAGCTGCAAACGCGGCCGGGAAACCAGAGCGTCAGCACGCCGCATACGGCCTGGGATGTGACCTTCGTCTATCCGGACCGGGTTCGGCTGGAGAAGGCGGCCGCCTGGAGGAAGAAGCATGCCGAGGACGTCGCGGCGGCTCAGCTCCGCGCGGCCAACGCGCCCCTCCCTGCTTTGCCGCATACCCTGCCGACGCTGCAGTCTAATTGGCGGTATGGATACAAGGGCAGCACTGCTGTGGCGCCTGATGCAGCCTGGGACGATGGCCGCAGCACGTTCCTGCGCTTCAATGGGAACCGGCGCGTGCCGAACGTCTATCGGCGCCTGCCGGACGGCAAGGAGAGCATCCCCGCCTACACCACCGAGGCCGACGAGACAGGCGCCACCATGCGCATCGCGCACACCGACGCGAAGTGGTGGGTGCGGGACGGCGACGAGGCCGGCTGTCTGTTCGATCTTGGTCCGGACCCGGAGGGCCGTACGGCCACGACGGTCGCGAGCGTGGAGCCCCGGCGATGAGGAGCCTTACGCAGCAGCCGCCTGACACGGGAACGGCGCCGCAGGCTCCTCCGCCCCCCGATGCGATCTCGGGGTGGCTGGCGCTCCATCCCAAGGCCAAGTGGGGCATTGTCGGGTGCGGCGCCATCCTCGGCATTTGGTACGTCATGCGCCCCGATGCGCCGAAGATGAACGCGGCTCCAGTGCAGGAGCAGCACCAGGCTGCGCGCATCGTCGACGCGCCGGACCCGCCGCCCGCGCAGGACCCGCTGCAGCGCATCAGCAGCAACAACGGTGCGCTTCTCGATACCCCGGAGACGCCACGCCATCGGCACAAGCCGAAGGTCACGGAAATGTCGCTCTACTCGGCGCCGCTGATCGTGGCGCCCGCAGTGATGCCGCAGACTGCCCGCGCCGCCGATGCTGCCGGAGGGGGCGTGGGGGTTGGCGAGGGGCTGCGCGACGGCTCCGGCATGGCCACAGGCCCGGTCCACCAGGACGCGCTGTCCGCGCAGGTCAGCGGCGCCACCACCTTACCCCGGGTTCACGCGACGCCCGTGGGCAACCCGGATTTCCTGATCCGGCCTGGCGCCAAGATCCCGTGCCTGCCGATCGACGCTATGGACAGCACACGAACCGGCTTCACGAGCTGCCGGACAGTCGAGTGGTTCCCGTCCTCGAACATGCGCCGTGGCCTGATCCCGCCCGGCACCGTCATCTTCGGTCAGATCCGCAGCGGCCTTGCTGCTGGCGAGCCCCGCCTGGGCATCCTCTACACGCTGATCGAGTTGCCGAACTACGACATGCCGCTGGCCGCTCCCGCCGCCGACGAGATGGGGCGCAGCGGCGCCAACGGCGACGTGCACACGTTCTTCTGGGACAAGCTCGAAGGCGTGGCTGCCTACGCCCTGATGGACGTGGCGGTGGGTGCAGGCCAAAACGTGGCGTCGTCCGCGCTGTCCTCCGCGTTCGGCAGCG
>CAXSEK010000488.1:0-2653 GCA_964235625.1 uncultured Acetobacteraceae bacterium | reverse complement strand
CGGTACCTCGGTCGGCTTCCTGCTGTTCTCGCTGCTGACGTCCAACCCCTTCGTCCGCCTGTGGCCCGCCCCGATCGACGGGCGGGACATGAACCCGCTGCTGCAGGACCCGGGCCTCGCCTTCCACCCGCCCATGCTCTACGCGGGCTATGTCGGGTTCGCCGTGCCATTCGCCTTCGCCATCGCCGCCCTGCTAGAGGGCCGGGTGGACGCGTCCTGGGGCCGCTGGGTGCGGCCGTGGACCCTGGTGTCCTGGTGCCTGCTGACCGGCGGCATCTCGCTCGGCTCCTGGTGGGCGTATTACGAGCTTGGCTGGGGCGGCTTCTGGTTCTGGGACCCCGTGGAGAACGCCTCGCTGCTGCCCTGGCTGACCGGGACCGCCCTGCTGCACTCCGCCATCGTGGTGGAGAAGCGCGAGGCGCTGAAGATCTGGACGGTGCTGCTCGCCATCGGCACCTTCTCGCTCAGCCTGTCCGGCACATTCCTGGTGCGCTCCGGCATCCTGAACTCGGTGCACGCCTTCGCCAACGACCCCGCGCGCGGGGTGTTCATCCTCGGCCTGCTCGGCATCGTGATCGGCGGCAGCCTGCTGCTGTTCGCCCTGCGGGCCCCGGCGCTCGCGGCCGGCGGCATCTTCGCCCCCGTGTCGCGGGAGGGCGCGCTGGTGCTGAACAACGTGCTGCTGTGCTCGATCGCCGCCGTGGTGATCACCGGCACCATGTACCCGCTGTTCAGCGACCTGCTGCTGCACGACAAGCTCAGCGTCGGCGCGCCGTTCTTCAACGCGACCGTGCTGCCGCTGTCGATCCCCGTGTTCGTGGCCATGGGCATCGGCTCGGTGCTGCCCTGGAAGCGCGCCACCCTGCGCCCGGCGTTGCTCAAGATCTGGTGGGCCGCCGTGTTCGTCATGATCGTCGGGCTGCTGGCAGTGACCCGGCTGCCCGTGCTGCCGGCCCTGGCCTTCGCCGGGTCGGCCTGGTTGATCGTCGGCTCCTGGGCCGAGATCGTCGGCCGCATCCAGCTGTTCCGTATCCCGCTCGGCGACAGCCTCAGCCGCTTGCGCGGCCTGCCGATCGCGGCATTCGGCGCGGCGCTGGCCCATGCCGGCATGGGCGTCACCATCGCGGGCATCGCCGGCATGTCGCTCGCCACCCAGCGTATCGTGCTGATCCACCCCGGCGAGCAGGTGCAGGCCGCGGGCATGACCTGGGCGCTTGACTCGCTGACCGATGCCGATGGGTCCAACTACAGCGAACGGGTGGCCAACATTCGCGTCATCCGCCCGGGCGAGCCGGACCTGGTGATGCACCCGTCCCGCCGCTCCTTCCCAACGCAGCGTGTCACCACGACCGAGGCGGCGATCCACACCACCGGCTTCTCCGACATCTACGCCGTGCTGGGCGAGGAGCGGGATGGTGGGGCGGTGATGCGGCTGCACTACAACCCGCTGGCGCCGTGGATCTGGCTCGGTGGGCTGGTGATGGCGATCGGAGGTGGCCTGTCGCTGGCTGACCGCCGGCTACGCGTGGGCGCCCCCTCCCGGCGCACGGTCCCGGCGGGTGCCCGCGCCTGATGAACCGCCGCAGCCTGCTCCTGGGCGCACCGCTCGGTGTCGCCGCACTCGGCGGCGTCGCGTTCTGGCAGATGCTGCGCGGCATGACGACCGGCGACTTCGACCCGCGCGGCGTGCCCAGCCCCGTGACGGGGCAGCCCGTGCCGCCATTCGACCTCCCGGCGCAGTCGCCCGGCCAAGGCTTCGCCAGCACCGATCTCGGCCACGGCAAGCCCGTGCTGCTCAACTTCTTCGCCTCCTGGTGTGTGCCCTGCGTGGAGGAGCACCCCGCCTTGCTCGCTCTGGCCAAGGCCGGGATGCCGATCTGGGCCATCGCCTACAAGGACCCGCAGGACAAGGCGGCGCAGTTCATCAACCAGCACGGCGACCCCTACCAGCGCATCGCGCGGGACACGCCGGGCCGGGTTGCAATCGATTTCGGCCTGTCCGGCGTGCCCGAAAGCTTTCTGGTGGACGGCGCCGGCGTGATCCGCTGGCATTGGGCCGGCCCGCTGGACTCGACCGTGATCGAACACAGGCTGCAGCCGGCATGGCACGCGCTCGCCTGATCGCGCCGGCGGTGCTGGCGTTGCTGCTGGCCCTGCCTCCCCTGGGCCCGGCCAATGCGATCAGCGACCCGGCGGAGATGCTGCCCAACGCGGCGCAGGAGACCCGCGCCGAGCAGATTGGCCGCCAGCTGCGCTGCCTGGTCTGCCAGAACGAGAGCATCGAGGATTCCGGCGCCGACCTGGCCCATGACCTGCGCACCATCGTGCGCCAGCGCGTGGTGGCCGGTGACAATGACAGGCAGGTCACCGCCTGGATGGTCGCCCGCTACGGGAATTTCGTCCGGCTGCGCCCGCCGTTCAACGCCGTCACCGCGCTGCTCTGGCTGTCGCCGGTGCTGGCGGTGGCCGCCGGGCTCTGCCTTGTGGTGCTGGGCCGGCGCACCCGGGTCGCGGCCCCGGCGCCGCTCTCGGCCGGTGAACGGGCGCGCATCGCGGATCTGACGCGGGAATGATCTGGCTGTGCGTGGCCGCCGTAACCCTGCTGCTCTGCACCCTGGCCCCGGCCGCGTTGGGCCTGCGCCGCCGCGTGCGC
>CAXSEK010000487.1:0-2675 GCA_964235625.1 uncultured Acetobacteraceae bacterium | reverse complement strand
CTCGGGGCCAAGGTGGAGCAGGGCGAGGACATGGTGGAGGGCTACGACCTGCATGTCGGCGGAGGTGCCGGGCCGAACCAGGCGGTCGGGCGGCTGATCCGCCCGGGGGTGGCAGTGGAGGCGTTGCCGCCGCTTGTGCTCGCTTTGCTGCAGGCCTGGATGGCCGGGCGCGCGCCGGGTCAGGGGTTCCAGGCTTGGTCCGCCGCGCAGACAGATGACGCCCTCGCGGGCCTGGTTGCCGCATGAACGCGCTGTCCCCGATCGGCGGCGGCGGACCGGTGATCCCGGAAAACGCACCGTTCTCTCCCGCCCAGCGCGCGTGGCTGAACGGCTTCCTGGCGGGCCTGTACAACGCGGGTGAAGGCGGCAACATGTCCGTGTCCAGCCCGGTCGGGGCCGCCGTGGCGGAGGAGGATTTTCCCTGGCACGACCCGGCGCTGGAGCTGGACGAGCGCCTGGCGCTGGCCGAGGGCCGGCCGTTCGAGCGCAAGCTGATGGCCGCCATGGCGCAACTGGACTGTGGGCAATGCGGCTATTTGTGCCAGACCTATGCCGAGGCGCTCGCCAGCGGGCGGGAGACGTCCGCCTCGCTCTGCGTGCCCGGGGCCAAGCCGACCGCGAAGATGGTGAAGGCATTGCTGGCCGAGCGCCCGGCGACCGCGCCGGCCGCGCCGGAGCCGGCCCCTTCCCCGCCGGTGCACGGCATGCCCGTGCGCGTGCTGGCAGCCGAACGGCTGACCGGCGCCGGGTCCGCCAAGGACGTGCGGCACGTCCGGATCGACCTGTCGCCCTCGGGGCCGAGCTACGAACCCGGCGACTCGATCGGTATCCACGCGCCCGGTGACCCGGCGCTGGTGGATCTCTGCCTCCAGGCGCTCGGCGCCGCAGGGGACGAGTTGGTGCCCTGCCCGGACGGCACCATGCGCACGGTGCGCGAGGCGTTCGCCTGGCAGGTAGACATCGCCCGCCCGCTCGACCGCACGATGCTGCTGATGGCCGGCGTCGCCGACCCGGCCGAGGCCGCCGCTCTCCGCCGCCTGGCCGACGGCGATGACGGTGCGGAGCCGGCGGATGCCGACCTGCTGGACCTGCTGGAGGCGTTCCCCTCCGCCCGTCCCCGCCTGTTCGACTTGGTAAAGTCCCTCCCGGCGCTGAAGCCGCGTTTGTATTCCATCGCCTCCTCGCTACGGGCCGAGCCGGGCCAGGTGCATCTGTGCGTCGGCGTGGTGCGGGCAGAGCGGCGGGGCCGGGTGCGCCATGGCATCGCCAGCGCCTTCTTGGCGCACCGGGCGGCAGTGCACGGGCAGATCCTGGCCAACATCCAGCCCAGCCACTTCCGCCTGCCCGCAGACCCGGCCACGCCCGTGATCATGGTCGGGCCCGGCACCGGCATCGCGCCGTTCCGCGCCTTCCTGCAGGAGCGTGCGGCCGCGGGGGTGAGCGGGCGGGCCTGGTTGTTCTTCGGCGACCAGCACGAGGCGACCGACTTCCTGTTCGACGGCGAGTTGAAGGCCTGGCTGGCGGACGGCACACTCGCGCGGCTGGACACGGCATGGTCGCGCGACCAGGTCACCAAGGTGTATGTCCAGGACCGGATGCGCGAGCGCGCGGCCGAGTTGTGGCAGTGGCTGCAGGACGGGGCGCATGTCTACGTATGCGGCGATGCGATGCGGATGGCGAAGGATGTGGACACGGCGTTGCGTGACGTGGCTGCCAAGCAGGGCGGGATGACGGAGGCGGCGGCCAAGGACTGGACCGCGTCGCTGGCCCGGCAGGGGCGGTATCTGCGGGACGTGTATTGATGCCGCGAGACGACGGTATGAACGGAGCATGAGCGACACACTTCCCACCGCCACCCGCACCACCTGTCCGTATTGCGGCGTCGGCTGCGGCGTGCTCGCGACGCCGACCGGGCCGGAGACGGCGGACGTCGCAGGGGACCCGGCGCATCCCGCAAATTTCGGCCGCCTCTGCGTCAAGGGCACGGCCCTCGGCGAGACGCTTTCGCTGCGCAACCGCCTGCTCTACCCGGAAATTGGCGGCGAGCGCGTCGGCTGGGATGCGGCGCTGGACCGTATCGCCGACGCGTTCCGCACCACCCAGGCCGCGCACGGCCCGGACAGCGTGGCGCTGTACGTGTCCGGCCAGCTGCTGACCGAGGATTATTACGCGGCCAACAAGTTCGCCAAGGGCTTCCTCGGCACCGGCAACATCGACAGCAACTCGCGGCTCTGCATGTCCTCCGCGGTGGCCGGGCACCGCCGAGCGTTCGGGGAGGACGTGGTCCCCGGCATCTACGAGGATATGGAGTTGGCGGACCTGGTGGTGCTGGTGGGCAGCAACACCGCCTGGTGCCACCCCGTGCTGTTTCAGCGCATCGCCGCCGCCCGCGCCAACCGGCCGGACATGCGCGTGGTGGTCATCGACCCGCGCCGCACCGCGACCTGCGAGGGGGCGGACATGCACCTGGCAATCGCGCCCGGGACGGACGTGGCGCTGTTCGCCGGGCTGTTGCGCTACCTGCATCGCAGCGGCCGTACCGATAGCGTGTATGCCACCTACCTGGACGACACGCTCGATGCGGTCGCGGCCGGCGGCACCGTGGCCAGCGTCGCCGCCGCGTGCGGGATCCGCGAGGCGGAGATCACCCGGTTCTACGAGCTGTTCGCCCGCAC
>CAXSEK010000486.1:0-2683 GCA_964235625.1 uncultured Acetobacteraceae bacterium | reverse complement strand
GAAGACCAAGCAGCTGTTCCGCGACATCCTGGCGCGCGGCAAGGGCAAGGGCTGGCGGTTCACCCAGTCGCCGCTGTTCATGAACTTCCTGGCCGGTAACGAGACCTATCATTGCACGCCGTGGGGCAAGCCCACGCGCAACGTGTTCGGCTGGCAGCGCCCCTGCTATTTGCTTGGCGAGGGCTACACCAAGACCTTCCAGGAGCTGATGGACACCACGGAGTGGGATAAATACGGCACCGGCAACTACGAGAAGTGTGCCGACTGCATGGTCCACTCCGGCTACGAGGCGACGGCGGTGGTCGACGCGGTCAAGAGTCCGATCAAGACGCTGACCGTCGCCCTACGCGGCCCGCGGGTGACGGGGCCGATGGCGCCGGAGATCAAGCTCGATGGCCAGCGGCCTGCCGACTACGTGTTCAGCCAGCACGTCCAGGAGAAGATGGCCGAGTTGAAGCACAAACCGAAGGCCGCCCAGGTCGCCGACGCGGACTAGCGGCGTTTGCGGGCTTCGGCTAGCAAACACAGGATCTCGAACAGCATCGCCGCGCCGTGCAGCGCGGTGATGCCGCCCACGTCGAACGGGGGTGACACCTCTACGACGTCCCCGCCGACGAAGTTCAGCCCCGTGAGGCCCCGGACCAGCCGTAACGCCTCCAGCATCGTGAGCCCACCCGGCTCGGGCGTCCCAGTGCCCGGGGCGAACACCGGGTCCAGACTGTCCACGTCAAACGACAGGTAGGTCGGACCGGTGCCGGCCACCCGGCGCGCCTCTTCCAGCGCCCAGCGCCAGCCGCGGTCCTGCACTTCCTCGATCGGCATCACGCGCATGCCGCTCGACTTGCTAAAACCCCACAGGCCGCCGGCGACGTTGCTGTGGCCGCGTATGCCGATCTGGATCACCCGCGCCGGGTCGAGCACGCCCTCCTCCACCGCGCGGCGGAACGGCGTGCCGTGGTGAAAGCGGGAGCCCATGTACTCGTCGCCCGTGTCCGCATGCGCGTCGATATGCACCATCCCAACCGGGCCGCCGGCACCGACGGCGCGCAGGATCGGCAGCGTCATGGAATGGTCGCCGCCGGCGGAGAGCGGCACCGCGCCGGCGGAGACGACGCGGTGGTAGAATGCCTCAATCTCGCCCAGTGCCGGCTCCAGATCGAACGGCTGCTCGATCCAGCAATCCCCCAGGTCCCGCACACGCAGGCCGTCGAACGGCTGCACGCCGGTCACGGTGTTGATGCGGCGGCTGAGGGTGGATTGCTCACGGACAGCGCGCGGGCCGTGGCGCGTGCCGGACCGGTTGGTCACACCGCCGTCGAACGGGACGCCGATCACGCCGATATCGACCTTCGTCAAATCCTGCTCGGCCGGCGTGCGGAAGAACGTCGCGATCCCGGAAAAGCGGGGCTGGGTCTGCGGGTCTGCCAGGTCGTGGTAGCGGACGGTCTGTTTGATCGGGTCCATGGTAGCGTCCTATCCGATGGGGCCGCCGGCGGTGACCAGGGCGAGGAGCGATCTGCGGGCAAGGGCGGCTTCGCGGCCCAGGGCGATCAAAGCCGGGATCTGGCCCGGGTTGCGGGACAGCGACCGCAGCAGGGTCGGGAACGAGATACGGCCCTGTGCGTCGAGCGCGGTCAGGGCGGCAGCCGGCAGGTTACGCTCGGCAGGATCACAAATGGCCCGCAGCACGGCGAAGGGCAAGCCGTGCCGTGCCGCGACGCGGGCGACTGCGCCGCTCTCGAGGTCGGCGGCTAGCGCACCGGTCGCGTCCCAAGCGGCGTGCTTGGCGGCGGCCGATGCAAGGATGGTGTCCGCCGCGAGCATGAGGCCATTCGGGGCACCGAAGCGGCGGGCGAGGGCCGGATCAGTGTGCCAAGTATGGCCGGCTAGATCGACGACGGTGAGTGGCAGGACGACAGCGCCGGCGGACAAGCCCGGCGCGAGGCCTCCAGCAAGCCCGAAGCTTAACAAGCCCACGGCACCCCTGGCGACCAGACGCTCGGCGGCAGACGCGGCGCCGGCGGCATCACCCCCACCGGCCTCTACGAGAGCGGCGAGACCGCGGGCGATACGAGCCTCGGCAGCCAGGCCGACAGCGATCCCTAGTGGGGTTTGGCCCATGTCGCCCGTGGTTCCGTGCGCGTTTTGGCGGACGCCAAAGCGCGTCCCACCCTACAGGACTGCTAGAACCCGAATGCGACTCGGTGCGAGGCCCCGGCCAGCAGGTTGCGATACCGCGCCAGGGCGAGAAGCGGGAAGAAAAGCCGGTAGCCGTGATACCTGAGGTAGAACACCCGCGGAAACCCGACCGCGGTGTAGGGCTCTTCGTCCCACTCGCCGTCCGGCTTCTGCGTGCGTTCGAGGTAGTCGATCCCTTGCGCCACGGCCGGGTGGGCCACCTCGCCGGCCGCCATAAGGCCGAGCAGGGCCCATGCGGTCTGCGACGGCGTGCTTATCTTGAACTCGCCATGCGGGGCGGCGGCATAACTCTCCTCGTCCTCACCCCAGCCGCCATCCGGGCGCTGCCGGGCAAGCAGCCAGGCGGTGCCGTTCGTGATCGAAGCGTCGGTATGGGGCAGGCCGAGCGCATTGAGCGCGCAAAGGGCGGACCATGTGCCGTAGATGTAGTTGGTGCCCCAACGGCCAAACCAGCTGCCATCCGGCTCCTGCTCCCGCCGGAGAT
>CAXSEK010000485.1:0-2694 GCA_964235625.1 uncultured Acetobacteraceae bacterium | reverse complement strand
TGCAGCAGCGCGTGGGCGCGGCGATCGCGCCGCGCGGCGGACTCGGTCATCTCCCCGCGTTCCAGCACCGCGGTCAGCCAAGAATGGTCACGCGTCAGCACCGCGCCGCCAGCTGCGTGCAGGGTATAGGCGCGGCTGTCGCCTAGCCATCCGATCGTGGCCAGGCCATCGTGCAGGCAGGCGGCGACGATGGTGGTGGCGGGCGGGTCCAGCTCGGCCTGACGATCGAACGGGAGGGCGCAGACTGCTCTATGCGCGGCGTGGATCGCCTCGGCCATGGCGCCGCCCCCGGCCAAGACACCGTGCGCGACGCGGGCCGCCGTGGCGCTGGCCAGGTCCGGCGTTTGCGAGTTGGACACGCCGTCGCACAACACCAGGATGGCGCCGTCCCCGCCCGCCGCCGGGCCGGACAGGGCGAAGGCATCCTGGTTCGCGGTGTGGCGCACGCCGGGGTCCGTCTGGCCGGCCAACCCCGGCCCTGCGGCTTCGGCGCGGCCCTGGCTGGCGGGCGGCTCCGGCGCGGCCAGGCGAGCGCCGCATTCGGAGCAGAACCGATCACCAGGGGCGACCGTGGCACCGCAGCGGCGGCAGGCTTGGCTCACAACCAAGTCCGCGGCCGCACGCCGTTGGCCCGGTCCACGTAGGCGATGCGCTGGGCCGCCGCCTCGCTGAGCCGGGCACAGGCGCGAAGCGCCAGCTCGGCCCGGCGGCGCAGGGGCTTGCCCGCGGCCGCCACGCCCAGCAGCGTCGGCCCGTTCGGCTGCAAGCGTCCGGCTTCCGCCTGCCGCGCCGCCTCCAACGCCAGCGCCGCCTCCGCCTCGTAGCGGGCGATGTCGGTGCGGCTCAGCCCAGCCAGGATCGTCGCGGCTTGGTGCAGGTCGGCCTCGGCCGGGTTGTCATCGGTCAGCGCGCGCACGGCGGCCAACCGCGCCTCCGCGGCAAGGGCCACGCCGTCCGGCACGCGGGCCAGCGCCGCCACCGCACCGGCGCGGTCCCCGGCGGACAGGCGGCAGCGGGCAAGGCCGAACGCGGCGGCGGCGAGCGCCGGGTCGGTGCGGCCAACGACGTCATACAGCCCGGCAGCTTCGGCGCTGCGGCTGTCCGCCTCCAGCGCCATGGCGAGGGCGAGCTTGGGCGCGGGCTCGCCGGGGATCTCGCTGTAGACCCTGTCGAAACACTCGATCGCCTCGGCCGCGCGGCCCAGCGAAGAGTACAGCTTGCCGCAATACCAATCGGGCCGCCAATCGAATGGGTCGATGCCGAGCGCCTCGTCCAGCGGGCGCAGCACGGTTTCAACGTCGGCGGGCGCGGCCAGGATCATCGCATCGGCCATGCGCAGCCGTGCCTCGGCCGAGGTGGGAAAGGCACGGGCGGCGGCGGCGAGTATGCCGGCGCGGTCCTCCGGCCGGGCACCGTCCAGCGCGAACAGGGCGGAGGCGGCTGGGTCGGCGGCCTCCAGGCGGAGGTCCGGCAGGCGGCGCCAGGCCTCGTTCAGCCGGCGTGGGTCGCCGGCGGTGGCGCGCTCGGCCAGGAACACGGCGCTGTCCTGCGCGGGGATCGGGCCGCTGCGAGCCACTGTTTCCCGCAGCACGCCCGTCAGCTGCACGGCCATCTCGTCCGCCGTCTGGAACCGCGCGTCCATGCTAGCGGCGGTGGCCTTCAGCAGGAAGCGGTAGAGGCTCTCATTGGCGGCGAGTGGCAGGCTAAGCGTCACCGGCAGCGTCGCGCCATCCCCTGCGAGCACCACGTCCAGCCCCGCCACCCCAGCGGGCGCGGTGCCGCTGAACGCCCGGCTACCCCCGCTCCAGCGCAACCAGGCGGGCAGGGGGGCGCCGTCCGCCATGGTGGCGCGCAGTGCAGCCGCCGGGTCGAGCCCGGCCGCGCGCAGGGCAGCCTCGGGGACGATGTGCAGCAGCTCGTCCGGCGGCGGCAGCGCCTGCTTCCAGCGCCCCGTGTTGTCGAAATCCATCAGCAGCACGGCCAGCGTGCGCCCGATCGTGTAGAGGTCGGACACGGCCAGCGGGTTGTCATCCGCCTCGGGCGCCTTGTAGCCGGTGGTGCCGTAGATATCGCCATGCGGATCGTCGGTGCGGCGGACGGCACCCATGTCGATCAGCTTCACGTCGTCGCCCTCGAGCATCACGTTGTCGGGCTTGAAGTCGCAGTAGACCAGGCCCTGGTCGTGCAGGGTGGTGAAGGCCGGGAGGATGCCGAGGATGAAGGCCATCGCCTCGGCCGGCGGCAACGGCCCGCGCTCGCGGCGGATCGCCTTCAGGGTGCGGCCGCTGACATACTCCATCACGATGAAGCTCTCGCCGCCGCGCTGGACGAAGGTGTAGATGCCGACGATCTTGCCGTGCTTGACGGAGGCGAGGAATTGCCGCTCCGCCACGGCCGCGGCGGCGGCCGCCGCATCCTTGGCGTTGAGCAGGCCCTTCAGCACCACCCAGCGGTTCAGCCGCGTGTCCATTGCCAGGTAGATCCAGCCCAGGCCGCCGAACGCGATCGGGCCCTTCACCTCGTATTGGTCGGCGAGCACGTCGCCTGCCTTCAGCGACGGTCGGAAGCTGTACTCGGCGCCGCAGTTGGAGCAGAACCGCTTGTCCGGGTTCACCCGGTTGCCGCAGCCCGGGCAGACCGCCTTGCTATCCGGGATGCGCGTGTCGGCCATCACCAGGGCGAGCGGATCCATCG
>CAXSEK010000484.1:0-2694 GCA_964235625.1 uncultured Acetobacteraceae bacterium | reverse complement strand
GCCGTAATCCTCTCCCACCACGATCAGCGCCCCGCCCACCACGCCGCCCGACGCGAGGTTCGCCAGCGCGTCGGACGCGACGTTGGTGCCGACGGTGGATTTCCACGTCACCGCCCCGCGCAGGGGATAGTTCACCGACGCCGCCAGGGTGGCCGCCGCCGCCGCCTCGCTGGCCGAGTTCTCGAACCGCACGCTCAGCTCGTCCAGGATCGGCTGCGCGTCCGACAGCACGTCCATCAGGTGGGAGATCGGCGCCCCCTGGTAGCCCGCCACATAGGCCACGCCGGATTGCAGCAGCGCCTTGGTGATGGCCAGGATGCCCTCGCCGCGGAACACCTCGCCCTCGCCGAGCCGCAGCAGCTCCACCTCCGCCTTGAACGACCGCTCGGCCATTATGCGCTGACCAGAGCGAGTACGCGGCACGGGCTGCCGGACCCGCCGACGATCTTCAGCGGCGGCGTGATCAGCACCGCCCCGGTCGGCGGCAGCTGGTCCAGATTGGCCAGGCTGGCGAGGCCGAACTTACCGGCGCCATGCATGAACGTATGGCAGGGGAACGCCGGCTCGAACGAGTGCGCCGCCCCCGCATCCGTGCCCACGCATTCGGTGCCGAACCCGGCCACGTCCCGCTCCTGCACCAGGAAGCGCACGCACTCCGCATCCGGCCCGGGCGTTTGCGGGCCCGTCTCGGTGATGTTCAGGAACGCCGCACCCGTCCGCTTCGACCAGCCGGAGCGCAGCAGCAGCCAGGCGCCGGCGGGGATGCGCCCATGCGCTGCCTCCCACTGCTCCAGCCGGGCGCGGGTCAGCAAGAAACCGGCATCGGCCGCGCACTCCGCCTCCACATCCACCACGCAGGCCGGGGCGACCAGGCGGCCCGGCGGGATCGTGTCGGTGCTGCCATTCGGCTGGTCCCGCCCACTGATCCAGTGCACCGGCGCGTCGAAATGGGTGCCGGTGTGCTCGCCCAGGCTGATATTGTTCCAATACCAGCCCGGCCCGGCCGCGTCATAGGCGGACACCGGGGTCATGCTGAACGGGGCCGACTGCGCGAAGGGTGGCGGCAGGCCGATCACCGGCGTCTCCGATGACAAGGGCTGCGCCAGGTCCACCACGCGCACCGCGCCACTGGCCAGGGCTTCGACGAGGGAAGACAGCGCGTCGGGCACGATCCATCTCCGGATGACACCCTAGGATGGAACAGGATGCTTTAGGGGTGAAGCAATTTCTTGGTCGGCGACGGGCAGGAACCCGGGCCGCGCCAATGCGATACGTCATCGTGATAATCGGGAGGCGGTCGTGGTGATGAGGCGTATCGGCGTCGTTCTAGCCTTCATGCTGGCGGCGGGGGCGGCGCGCGCGGCGACGCTGGACGGGATCACGCTGCCTGACCACTACCAGGTCGGCGGCCAGTCGCTGGTGCTGAACGGCATCGGCGTGCGGACGGTGACCCTCCTGAACGTGCGCATCTACGTGGCCGGGCTGTATCTGCCGCAGCCGAACCACGACGCGGCGCAAATCCTGGGCTCGACCGGGCCGAAGGTGTTGCTGCTGCAATACCTGCATGCCGGGTCGAAGGCCGAAGTGCAGGAGGAATACCGCAAGGGCGAGCAGGTCAACTGCGGCGGCGGCGGTTGCGCCCAGGCCGATGCCGGCGATTTCGACCGCCTGGTCGCCGCCGCGCCGGGTGTGAAGGTCGGCGACACGACCACCTACATCATCACCAACCAGGGCCTGCAGGTGCTCGCCAACAACCAGCCGATCGGCAACTTCCCCAACAAGGACCTCGGCTTCCGCATCCTGTCCGGCTTCATCGGCCCCCACCCGCCGATGGAGTCGCTGAAGAGCCGCCTCCTTGGAATGGCAGAGTAGGAAGCTAGGCTCCTTACCCGTCTTCGTCTCCGTCTCCCTCTCCCTCGTATGGGAGAGGGCCGGGGTGAGGGAGCTAGGGTCTTACAAAAACAGCCTCATAACCCCTGGCCTCCCTTCCGCGTGAACAAGAGAAGGAAGCACAGCGCCGTTCACGCCTTCTGGATACCCTTGTTCGTCGTGTTCTGCCGCACGTTGGCGGTGTCACCCTGCTCGCCAAAGTTGGCGTGCTGCGGATCGATCTTGGTGTGGTCGGCGACGGAGGCCTTCTCCGGCTCGGCGCCATGCTTCGGACGCTGATCGGGTGGGACGGGTGGCGGATGGGCGGACATGGCCTTAGACCTCACTCTGGAAGCAGGTTCAACGTGGCTGGCCGGCCGGGGTTCAGGCGGCCCGGCGCTCCTGCCCGGCGACGGGCTGCAGCCGCAGCCGGATCGCCTCCAATTCGTAGCCGTCCACCATCCGAGGCGCGCAAAAGACCGTCTTCGTGAGCGGCGCGTCCGGATCCAGCCGGCCGAACTCCGCCGCGTTGTGGAACGCGTTACGGCTGTCGTCGTCCAGGACCGTCTCGCTCGGCGCGCCCTTAGCCAGGATCACGTCATGCTAGACCAGCTCGATATGGACGTAGTCCGCCCGCTCGGCGCTGCGTTCCTGCATGATCGTGGTGTTATTGACCAAGCAGGACGCTGGCACGAGCACGCCACCAAGATAACTCCTGCCAGCCCGGCCCGGGCTAAATGGGCGGCGTCGACGCAGCGCGGTGCCTGACAACCACCGGGAAATCGCCTACATCTCTCCCATGACCGACACGCCGCTGTCTCGTAT
>CAXSEK010000483.1:0-2712 GCA_964235625.1 uncultured Acetobacteraceae bacterium | reverse complement strand
CGGATCCACAGCGCCACCATCGGCGGGTGGTCGAGGTAGCCCGGCTGGAGGGCGCGGGACCAGACCCAGTAATACGCTTCGTCCGCCGACAGCGGCGCCGTGCCCGCGACGAGCAGGCGCAGCGCCGTCAGCGCCGCGAGCAGGGCTAGCGCGCGCGCCATACCAGCGTCGCCGAGATGGCGTAATTCCACACCAGGCCAATCGCGGCGCCGGCCAGGCCGGCGGGGGTCCAGCCGGCATGGTCCGAGTAGAGCACGCGGGCGATGCCGATATTGGCGTAGGCGCCGAGGCCGCATCCGAGCAGGAAGAGCAGCAGGCCGCGCCACAAAGCCGGGCCGCGGAGCCGGACGTCGCGATAAGTGATCAGGTTGTTCAGCGCGAAATTGGCCATCATGGCGATGAGGGTGGCGGCGGCCTGCGCCGTCTCGAACGGGGCGGCAAGGGGGCGGCCGGCGGTGAGCACGGCGAGATGCACCGCGACGCCAACGGCGCCGACGAGGGCGAAAGAGACGAAGCGCAGCGGCAGCAGCCCGCGCGTGGCCTTGTCCAGCAGCAGGGCGGCGAATTGGAGCAGGACCAGCACGTCCAGCTTGCTGCGCCCGGCGGCACGGGGGCGGAATTGGCAGGCGATCTCGGTCACGCGCAGGGGTGAGCGGGCGGAGAGGATGAGGTCGAGCAGGATCTTGAAACCCTGGGCGGTCAGCCTCGGGGCGAGCTGTTCGAAGAGGGCGCGGCGGAGCAGGAAGTAGCCGCTCATCGGGTCGTGCAGCGTCACCGGCAAGGCGCGCTGGGCGAGGCGGGTGCCAGCGGCGGAGATGCGGTGGCGCCAGGCACCGGCAAGCCCGGCCGCGTCGCCGCCGGCCACGTGCCGGCTGCCGACGGCGATATCCGCCCCGGCGCGCACGGCGGCGAGCAGGTCCGGCAGGCGGGTCTCGTCATGCTGCAGGTCCCCATCGATCACGGCGATGAAGGGGGCGGAGGAGGACAGCGCGCCCTCCACCACCGCGGAGGAGAGGCCGCGGCGGCCGATGCGGCGGATGCAGCGGACCCTGGTGTCGGCGGCGGCGATGGCGCGGATCTCGGCGGCAGTGCCGTCGGGGCTGTCGTCGTCAACGAACACGGCTTCCCAGGCGAGACCCTCAAGGGCGGCCTCAATCTGGCTGACGAGGGGGCGGACGTTCGCGCGCTCCTTGTAGCAAGGGATGATGACGGAAAGCTCGGGCGGCATGGGCGCTTGGTCTGCCCTGGGGGCGGTGAGGTCAAGGTGTGGCGGTTTCGGTGGGGCGGTTGTCTTAGTACGCAATCGGCCCTCACCACCTCCTTTCCCGTGATGGACGGGAGAGGGAGAAGACCCGCTAGAACACGGCATGGTCCCCGCGCTCGGGTGTGGTGACGCCGGCCTGGACGGCCTTGTGATAGTCGAACAGCGTCTCGGTGCCGGTGGTGGGCGTGGCAGCGGCGTCGTAGCGGCCGGTGTCGGGGTTCAGCAGTAGCATCGACTCGGTGGCGTAGTAGCGGCGATCCGCGCCAGGTCCGCCTTGTCGGCAAGGGACGGTGCGATGGCGCGGGGCGATCACCTCGCCGGGGCCGCCGATCGGCAGCACCCGGTTCCAGCGGCGCGGATCCTCGAGGCAGTCGGCGAGGTATTCGGCGAGGTCGCCGTCACTGATCGGCTTGCAGGCGGTGAGGCTGCCGTCGCCGAACAGCAGGAACAGCTTGCCCCGCTGCACGCACGCGATGTGGCCGGACAGCGAGGACGGACGACGCAGACGACATGGTGCCCTCGTCGGTGAGGGCCCGGAGCGTGGCCCGGCCGATGGTGCCGATGGCGCCGAGGAGGTAGATGCGAGTCGGAGTCATTTGCCTAGGGATCTGGGATTGGATGACTGCCACTGGCCTGACTTTGCGGTTCGTCACAAGCCCTTGGGGCTGTCGTTCGGCCCCAAAGGGGCGGCCGAGTTCTCGTGGCGGTTCCCGCATCGCCCGAGAGCGATGGGGGCCACGGCACTTCGATCTTGGCGAACGGCAGCGCCGTCTTCCTTAGTTTCTGTCGGTGTCAGCCCTGGCGTGCTTTGGTTGCGAGTTCATTCAGCTGCGCCAGCGTCGCATCAACGCGTCCCTCGGCCTCGGCGAAACGCAGGAAGCGGACCCGTTCTACCAGGATCTCGGGTGGCGTGGGATACTGGGCGAACAAATCCATGACCTCATTAGCGAACGCGTCGAGCGGCTGGTAGCCGGGCCGGTTCTCCTGGCCTGGGGTGAGGCCGGTCTGAACTGCCGGCGGGGCGAGCTCGATCACCTCCACCCGGCCCCTCAGCACCTCGCGTAGGGCGACGGTGTAGGAGTGCACGGCCGCCTTCGTGGCGTTGTAGGTCGGCGTGACGAGGAGCGGCACGAAGGCCAGGCCCGACGTCACGTTGACGATGGCAGCGCCGGGTTGGGCGGCGAGGTGACCGATCAATGCATCGATAAGGCGGATCGGGCCGAGCAGATTGGTATTAATCGTCGCCTCAGCGTCGGCCAAGTCCCGCTTCTGGTCCAGCGCCTCGAGGCGCATGATCCCTGCGTTGTTGATGAGGACGTTGACCGCGGGGTGTTCGGCAAGGAGCCGCTTGGCAAAGTCGGCGACGCCTTCGGCGCTCTCCACGTCCAGCGCGATCGCGTGCATGCCGCGGCGCTCGGCGATCGTTGCGTCGAGTGCGTCCTGTCGCC
>CAXSEK010000482.1:0-2715 GCA_964235625.1 uncultured Acetobacteraceae bacterium | reverse complement strand
CCCCGGTCGAGCTCGAGATGTCCCACTCGGTGTGCTTTAGGGTCGCGACGGCAAGCCGCTCCTGCGCTACCAGCGGGGGAGGTTTACCGATGAGGCGACGAAGGTGGTGGTGAGCCGGAAAGCATGGCCGAATGCCTTCGCTGCAGCGTGCGTGGCCGCAGCGATCCAACCAGCCATGGCGCAGGTCAGCCCGCTGTCAGGGGGTTCGCCGCAAGTGCAAACCGGTTTGCCGGCCAGCACCGACACGAGCCCGCCCAAGGCATGGGCTCCGCCGGCAAGCCTGACGGACTGGGCTGGCAGCATCACCGCCGGCGCCCAAGCCGACGCAGGCATCGTGGTCAACCCGCAAACGCCGAATGACGGGGTGAATTTTGGGCGGTTGTTCACCGACAAGGCAAACCGGCCCATCCTCAACCAACTCCTGCTCACACTGGAGCGCGACACCGATCCCAAGGCTACGGGATACGATTTTGGGTTCAAGCTGCAGGCGCTGTATGGGTCCGACGCCCGCATCGTCCACACGCTCGGCGTGTTCGATCACCTGATCCACGACCGCAACCAATTGGCCATCACCGAGGCCGATGTCTCGATGCATGCGCCGTGGCTGTCCAGCGGCGGCGTCGACCTCAAGGCCGGCATTTTCCCCAGCCCGCTCGGCTTCGAGGTCGTCGATGCCAAGGCGAACCCGTTCTACTCGCATTCCTACATCTTCAACGTGCTGCCGTACGAGCACTTCGGCGTGCTGGGCGTGGCCCATCTGACGGGCAGCGTGGACCTTTACCTCGGTGTGGACACCGGTGCGCAGACCACGGTGTTCGACGGCGACAACAACCGCCGGCCGGCCGGGATCGCCGGGTTCGGGCTGAACCTGCTGGGCGGCAACCTGACCCTTCTGGCACTCAGCCACATGGGCCCCGAGGATCCGAAACGCACCGCCCCCGCCTTCGCCGACAGCGCGCTGCGATACTACAACGACGTGGTGGTGAACTATAAGTACTCGGATAAGCTCAGCTTCACGACCGAGGTGAACTATGAGCGGGAGACCGGCTACCGCGCCGAGGGGTATGGCGCGGCACAATACGCTTCCTATGCACTGAACAAGACCTGGACGTTGAATGGCCGGGCGGAGGTGTGGCGGGACAACGCCAACTTCTTCATCTCGACGCCGGTCAACAACCTGGATTATGTGAATGCCGAACGCGGCGCGACGCCCGCCAACTTCTACACGGCGGCCCGGCCGACCACCTATTCGGAGTTCACCGTCGGCGCCACCTACAAGCCCGCTTCCCTGCCCAAGCCGCTCGGCACCTTCCTCGTGCGGCCCGAGCTTCGCTACGACCGGGCACTGAACGGCTCCAGGCCGTTCGACGATGCCAAGGACAAAGGCAGCTTCACACTGGCGACGGACCTCGTGCTTGGCTTCTAGGCTGCGGACCCTGGCGCTCGGCGCCATGCTTGTCATCGGTGCAGCCGCGCAGGCTTGCCAGGTGGTGCCCAAGGCTACGATCATGCTCACCCGCGCCGGCAACGCGATCCTGGTGCCGGTCACCGTCAACGGCACCACCGCCGATGTCCTGCTCGATACGGGGGCGGAACGCAGTGTCATCGGCCTGCAAGCCGCCGATCGCATGCATGTCGCGCGCGACGAGTGGGTAAGCACGGATATCCAGGGTGCCGGCGGGCGGGACCGGCGGCGGCTCGGGCGCCCGGCCTCCCTCACTCTGGGCGGGCTGGCGCTACGGCGACACACTGTCGCGGCGGACAACTCCGTCGTTATCGGCCCGATCCCGGAAACGGTGGACGGCAAGCCGGTCGCCGGGCTGCTCGGCCAGGATTTCCTGTCGACGTTCGATCTTGACCTCGACCTACCGGCCGGGACGCTGACGCTGTTCGGCGTCAGCGCCTGTAGCGGCCGTTTCCTACCGTGGCGCGTGCCGTATCAGGCTGTGGCCGCGTGGCGGCCAGTGCGCAACATCCTGGCCGTGCCGATCAGCATGGGTGGCGCGCGGCTGGAAGCCCTGCTGGACACCGGGGCCCTGCAATCAGTCATCACGCTGCCGGGCATGATCCAACTCGGCCTCGTCGCCGGCGGCACCGACCGCGTGAGCGGCTTCGGTCCGGACAGCCTGGCCGCGCACGTCCAGAGCTTTCCATCGGTCCAGGTGGGTGCGCTCGCACCGGCACCGATGCCCATGGTCGTGGCACCGATCCGCACCTTCCGCAGCATCGGTGCGCTTCTCGGCGCGGACTGGCTCTCCGGCCGCCATGTCTGGATCTCGTGGGCAACCGACCAGCTCTTCGTCGCATCCCCGCCCTAGGCTGCCGCATTCGAGGAAGACCCGGGTAAGGATGTCGCCGAACGTTCGACCCCGTCTCGCGTTGACCACGCTCAATCCAAGCAAAGGGTCGAGTATGCGACAGATATGGCTTCTTGGTGCGGCTTTCGTGTTGGCCGCGACCGCTCCCGCATTCGCGCAAACCGCCGTGCAGACGCCCGGCCGCGTCGTGGGCAGCACCGTTCGGACTACGGGGCACGTGACCCGTGGGGCGGTCGGCACGGCCGGTCACGTCGCCGGGACGACGGTCCGCACCGCCGGCGGCGTCGCGGGCACTACGGTGGGTGTAGCCGGTGGTGTAGCGAGCGGGGCGGTCAATGCCGCTGGCAGCGTCGCCAACGGGGTGACGGGCGCCGTGACACGGATCATCCCGTGATGG
>CAXSEK010000481.1:0-2715 GCA_964235625.1 uncultured Acetobacteraceae bacterium | reverse complement strand
CCGAGGTGCAGGCCAGATCGATGGGGAACAGGTTCTTCGCTGCGGCATATTGCGGCAGGGACGCCACCGGAACGGCCATCACCTCGTCGAACACCTGCTTGTGGCGGGGGCAGAAATCGCTTCCCTCGTGCTGGCCGGAGACGCTTTGTTCGTTGGCCTGCAGCGTGATGTAGCTGTCATATCTGGCCTGGGCGGTGCGGCCGTAAGTGCGCTTGAACCAGGCGTTCACCACGCTATCCTCGCGCACCAGCTCGCCGCGGTCATGCACGACGAAGGCGTTATATTCCTTGTCGTCCTCGCAGGCCACGGCCAGCACGCTCAACTCGCTCTTGAGCGCCGCGACGTCGAAGGCCGACTGGTCGGAGGCCGATGTGCAACGGGCCTGCACGCCGGATGCCAGGCCGGTCAGCATCGCAGCCGCCATCAGCAGGCTCGCCGCGCGCCGGGCCATCACTTGCGCACCGCCGCCGGAGTGGCACCGCTCACCGTCACGCGCATCGTCTCGTCTCCTGGTAAGAATTGCACTGCGAACGCGTCCGCCGTCGCGGCCCCTGTCGGCGTGTAGTCAACGCGGGTCACGTCGCCCACGGTATGGACATACACCTGCCCGGCGCGCGGTGGTTGGGTCAGCAGCCCGGCGGTGAGTGCATCGCCGCCAAGCGTCACCGCAATGCCACACCAGCCCCCGCCGCCGGTCGCGAGTGTGCCCGTCGCAGCCTGCCCCTGCGTCAGCTGGACGTCCGGCGCGGTGCAGACCGCGGCCTTGCCCGCCAGGTCGGTGGCGTAGGTCGGGTGGCGGCCACTTGCCGCGAGACCCCCGGTTTGCTGTGTGCAGGCGGTGAGGCCGAGTGCGGCTATCCAGGGGAGGACGAAAAATCTGGCTTGCATGAGGGCGATAGTCCCGGTTCGCGGCAGGCCAATGTGCCCGCTCGTCAGTGGATCGGTTTGTGGCAGGGGAGCGCCTGCTTACCAAACTGTCCGAGCGCAGGGAAAGGGGCGGGCGCCAAGAAGTGACAGGCTTGCCGTGCTGCCACGCTGCCAGTAGGAAGCTCGTCAGTCGCCGCACGAAACAATGTATGGCGTCGGGGGATTCGTATCCGTGGCCGTCCTGCTTCTGCTGCCCTTCATCGGGCTGCTCTGGGTGCCGTTCTACAATGGCGCAGAGCCGTCGCTCTTCGGCTTCCCATTTTTTTACTGGTACCAGTTCGCCTGGGTGCCGGTCAGCTCGCTGCTGACCTTCATTGTCTGGCGCGCCACACGCCGGAGTAGCGACACGTGATCAGTGACAGCATGGACTGGCCGGCCTTCGCCGTCTTCGCCTTCTTCTTCGTACTGGTGTCGGTGATGGGTTTCGTCGCCGCGCGTTGGCGCAAGCCAGAGACGCTTGCCCATATCGACGAGTGGGGTCTCGGCGGACGCCAATTCGGCACCTGGATCACCTGGTTCCTGGTCGGCGGCGATTTCTACACCGCCTATACCGTGATCGCGGTGCCGGCCCTGGTGTATGCGGTGGGCGCCTACGGCTTCTTCGCGCTGCCCTACACCATCATCGTCTACCCGATCGTGTTCGCCATCATGCCCAAGCTGTGGGCCGCGGCCGCACGCGCCGGGCACGTGACGGCGGCGGACGTGGTGCTCGCGCGCTACCGGTCCCGCCCACTGGAACTGGCCATCGCCATCACCGGCGTGCTCGCCACCATGCCGTACATCGCCCTGCAGCTGATCGGGATGGAGGTAGTGATCAAGGCGCTCGGCCTGAACGGCGAGATCCCGCTGATCGTCGCCTTCCTGATCCTGGCGTTTTACACCTACTCCGCCGGGCTGCGGGCCCCGGCGCTGATCGCGTTCGTGAAGGACGTGATGATCTACATCGTGGTGCTGGTGGCGGTCGCGATCATTCCGTTGAAGCTTGGCGGCTACGGGGTGGTGTTCGCCGCGGCGGATGCGGCGTTCAAGGCCAAGGGCTCCGGCGGCATCACGCTGAACTCGGCGCAATACATCCCATATGCGACGCTGGCACTCGGCTCGGCGATGGCGGCGTTCATGTATCCGCATACGTTGACCGGCATCTTCGCCTCCCGCAGCGGCGAGACGATCCGCAAGAACGCGATCCTGCTGCCGGCCTACACCCTGTTGCTCGGGCTGATCGCGTTGCTCGGCTACATGGCGTACGCGGCGGGCATCAAGCCGGCGACGCCGAACGACACGGTGCCGACCCTGTTCAAGGCCCTGTTCCCCGGCTGGTTCGCAGGGTTCGCCTTCGCGGCCATTGCCATCGGCGCTTTGGTGCCGGCGGCCGTCATGTCAATCGGCGCGTCCAACCTGTTCACCCGCAACTTCTGGAAGGCCTACGTCAACCCGGCAATCTCCCCGGCGAGCGAGGCGACGGTGGCCAAGACCGTGTCCCTGGTGGTGAAGTTGGGGGCGCTCGGCCTCGTACTGTTCCTGGACAACTCGATTGCGCTGAACCTCCAGCTGCTGGGCGGGTTGTGGATCCTGCAGACGTTCCCCGCCGTGGTGTTCGGCTTGTTTGGGCGGTTCTTCAACGGGCCGGCGTTGCTTGCGGGCTGGGCGGTCGGGTTCTTTGGTGGAACCTATATCGCCTGGACCGATGGTCTGAAGCCGCTCCACACGATCGTCTGGGGCGAGTCGAAATATACCATCTATGTCGGTCTGTTGGCTCTGACGGCCAATATCATCGTGGGTCTGGTGGTG
>CAXSEK010000480.1:0-2723 GCA_964235625.1 uncultured Acetobacteraceae bacterium | reverse complement strand
CTGATGGAGGCGAAGATGAAGCCGCGGTAGGAGTCGACGCGGGCCGCCTGGTGCAGGTCCTGCTCGGCCCGCTGGAACCCGTCGCCATAGGCGTGCTTCAGCGGCACGCCCATGCATCGCCCGTCATTGGCGAACGTCCAGGCGTGGTAGCCACAGGTGAACACCCGCGCATTGCCCCGTGGTGTGCGCACCACCAAGGCGCCGCGATGGGTGCACCGGTTGAGCAGCACGCCAAACGCCCCGTCGTCCTTGCGCACCAGGATGACGGGGCGCCGCCCGATTGTGCGCATGATGAAATCGTTGGGGTTAGGCACCTCGCTGGCATGGCCGACATAGACCCAGGTGTTGCCGAACAGATACCGCATCTCCGCCGCGAACAGCTCCGGGCTCGCATACAGGTCACGGTGCACGTAGCCCGGCTTGAACAGATGGCCGTACTGGCCCGGGGCTGCCGTGTCACGCGGGATCGCCGTCGCCGACATATGTTCGAACTCCGTTGCCGTCACGCGACGTGCTTGTAGCAGCGCCGGCGGCTCCAAGAGTGGCGGTTCTGCAAAAAGCTTTTGCACCTTTGCTAGGCATCGCCTCTTGGGGCTCTGCCCCCAACCCCGCGAGAGGACAGTCGTCCTCTCGACACCTATGAATTAGGGGTGAAGGGGATGACGATCCCTTTCCCGGGGGGCGGGGCGGACCCCCGCATGAGCACCGGCCCATGCCGCCGGAACGTCTCGGTCAGGAACGACATCAAGGTCCGGATCTTCGGCAAGCCCCGCACGTCCGGCCGGATCACCGCCCAGACGCCGACCTGCATCGTCCGCCTGGCAGTTCCCACTCGCTCCAGCAGCGGGCTGGCATCGCCCAGCAGGCAGGGCAGCATCGCCAGGCCCATCCCCTCCTCGCACAGGCGCAGCAGCGTCGGGTAGCCATCGGCGCGGGCGACGATGGTGCCGTCGCGGAACTCGTCGTGCCAGCGCTCGTCCGCCAGCAGGAACTCGTGGTCCATGCGGCCGCGGTGCGGATACAGCGCCAGCAGGTCCCGCCCGCCCGCCGCCGCCGTCCGGTGCGCGCGGGCGCCGTAGACGGCGAAATGCATGGTCGCCAGCCGCTTGAGGCCGTTCACGCCGCGCAACGGCCGCGCCAGCCGGATCGCGAGGTCAATCCGTTCCCGTTCCAGGTCGACGAAATGCGGCTCGGTCGTCAGCTCCAGCTGGATATCCGGATGCAGGCGGCGCAACCGCGCCAGGTCGGCGGCCAGCAGGGTCGCGAAGATATCGAGCGTCGTCACCCGGATGGTGCCGCCCGAGCGCGCCCGGGTGGAGAGCGCCAGGACCTCGCCATAGGCCGCTTCCATCCGCAACGCGGCCCCCAGCAGCGCGTCGTGCCGCTCCGCCAATACCAGCTGCCCGTCGCGGCGCACGAACAGCGTGGCACCCACTTGCCGGTCCAGCGCCTGGACGCGCCGCCGTACCGTCGTGGAATCGATGTGCAGCGCGAGTGCCGCCCCCTCGAACGTGCCGGCCCGGTGTAGCGCCAGCAGCACTTTGATCAGGTCCCAGGAGTGCATCGATCACCGGTCGTGAACGCGAGAGCCAGTGTGACGTGCCATTGTACATTTGATTGCGAACACGCCACATCAAGAACCTTACCGGACACCGGTAACTCAAGGCCTGGCATGACGGTGTTGGTGGTCAACATCCTAGTGGCCCGCGGCGATACGGCAAGCCAGGTTCTCCCCGATCATCACGCACGTGAAATGCAAATTGGCCCGGCAATCCGTCGGCATGATGGACGCGTCGGCGACGCGCAGACCCTCTACGCCGCGCACGCACAGCTCGGGGTCCACCACGCCGCGCGGGTCCTCGTGCGCCGTCATGCGGCAGGTGCCGGCGGCGTGCTGGATGTCGGCTGCCTCGGCCAGCATGATGGCGTCCAGCTCGTCCACTGGCAGCGCCGCCGCCTCGGCCGGGGTCAGCGCCGTGTCGCCGAAGCGCACGCCGTCGCAGATCGCCCCCAGCGCCGGGTGCGCGGCCAGGTCGGCCAGGCGGCGCACCGCATCCCGCATGCGCAACCGGTCCCGCGGGTCTGCCAGCATGTTCTCTTCCACCACGGGATTGGCGTGCGGGTCGGCCGAAGCCAAGTGCAGCTCGCCCCGGGAGAACGCGTTGTACAGCCCCGCCCCGATGGCACCGCCGGACCCCGGCCGAAACTGACCCGGCTTTGATAGATCAGGCTCGGGCAGGCCGCGGTGGTTGTATGCCACCAGGATCATGTCCCGGTCCCCACCGCCGGCCAGCCGGCTGCTGTAGGTGACGCAGCAATTGGTGTGGCGCGCCTCCGGGTCCGCCGCCTGGAACCGCGGCTTCAGCGCCAGGCTGGCGCGCAGCACGGGATGGTCCATCAGCTCGCGGCCGACATGGGCGTTGTCGTGCAGCACGGGGATGCCCAGGCCTTGTAGCGCCCCTGCCGGGCCGATGCCGGAGCGCAGCAGGATCGCGGGGCTATGGATGGCCCCGGCACACAGCACGACCATCCGCGCGCGCAGGATTTCCGACGGGTTGCCGCCGAAGCTCACCTGCACGCCCGCGGCGCACCGCCCCTCGAACACCACGCGCTCTACCAGTGCCTCGCCGCGGATCTCCAGGTTTGGGCGGCCTCGCGCCGGCTCCAGATAGCCGTCATTGGTGGTGACGCGCCGGCCATGGCGGAGGTTGATAGGGTTGCAG
>CAXSEK010000479.1:0-2726 GCA_964235625.1 uncultured Acetobacteraceae bacterium | reverse complement strand
GCTGCAACGTGCCGTCATCATGGACAAGGCGCCGGGTTGTATCCTGACCCAATTCGGCCTGAACAAGGACAACGCCGCGGCGCGGATCAAGGCGCTGGATCCACATACCATGGTGATGCAGATCGCGGAGGAGGCGGCGCCTAGCTTCTTGTTGTACTGCCTGTCCGCCATCGTCGGCAGCATCGTGGAGAAGACCATGGCGCTCAGCCACGCGCAGGGCGATGACCTCGGCAATGGCTGGCTGAAGGGTGCGTCCGCCGGGTCCAACGCCTGGGCCGTGCGCTCCTGGAAGGCGAGCGACAGCGTGGTGCTGGACGCCGTGCCAACTGCGGCAAGCACGACAAAGCTCAAGCGTATGGTGATCCGCCACGTGCCCGAGCCCACCACCCAGCTGCTCCTGCTGCAACGCGGCGACGCCGACATCGCCCGCAACCTGAACCCCGAGCAGCTGAAGGCGGTGAAGAACCGGCCGGAGTTCACGCTGCAATCCAAGAGCCAGGGCACGCTGAACTACATCGCCCTGAACCAGAGCATGCCGGAGCTCGCCCATCCGGACGTGGCGCAGGCGATCAAGTGGGCGATCGACTACGACGCGATCGCCAAGAACATTACGCCCGACATCTTCGAGACGCACCAGGCCTTCCTGCCGGACGGCTTCCCGGGGGCGATCAGCGAGAACCCGTTCCACAAGGATGTGGACAAGGCGAAATCGCTGATGAAGCAGGCCAATCTCGAGAACGGCTTCAGCGTGACGCTCGACCACCAATCGGCGGCGCCCTTCAGTGACGTGGCGCAGGCGGTGCAGGCTGACCTGGCCGCGATCGGCATCAAGGTGGACCTGGTCGCGGCGGAGTTCCGCCAGGTCATCACCAAGACCCGGGCGCGCCAGCACCAGATGGCTATGCTGCGCTGGGGCAGCGACTATTTCGACCCGAACTCCAACGCGCAGGCGTTCTGCATCAACCCGGACAACACCGACAAGTCGACCACCCGGACCGTCGCCTGGCGCTCCAACTGGCAGGACCAGGATCTGGCCGGCCGCGCGCAGGACGCACTGAAGGAGACCGACAGCGCCAAGCGGGTCGCCGACTACCAGCAGCTGCAGCAGGATTTCATGGCCCGCGCGCCGTTCGTGGTCTTCCAGCAGCAGGTCGGGGTCGCAGTGATGCGCAAGGGCGTCAGCGGCTTCGAGCTCGGCGTGCTCTCGGACGGGACGCGCTACACGGAGCTCGCCAAGGCGTGAGGCGCCTCCGGGCGCTCGGCGCCACGCTGGGCAGCGTGCCAGTCACGCTGTTCGGCCTGGTGCTGATCACCTTCCTGATCGGCCGCGTGGTCCCGATCGATCCTGTGCTGGCGGTGGTGGGGGACCGCGCCCCGCAATCCGTGGTAGTGGCCGCGCGGCACGCGATGGGGCTGGACCTGCCGCTGCCCATGCAGTTCTGGCGCTACGTCGTGAGCCTGCTGCACGGCGATCTCGGCCGGTCGGTGATGACGTCCCACCCGGTGACGGCGGACATCGCGACCTTCTTTCCCGCCACGATCGAACTGGCCACGGTCGCGATCACGGTCGCGACCGTGCTCGGCATCCCGCTCGGCGTGCTGGCGGCGGTGCGCCGTGGCAGCTGGGCGGACCAGGCGATCCGCATCGTGACGCTGTGCGGCTGGTCGGTGCCGGTGTTCGTGCTGGCGCTGCTGGCCTTGCTGGTGTTCTACGCCAAGCTCGGCTGGGCCCCCGGCCCGGGCCGGCAGGACGTTGTATTCCAGGACATGGTGCCGCCGGTGACGGGCCTGCTGACAGTGGACGCGGCGCTGGCCGGCGACTGGGACAGCTTCCACGACGCCGTGGCACACCTGGTGCTGCCATCCCTGGTGCTGGCGCTGACCAACCTGGCCACCATCGCGCGGATGACCCGCGGTTTCATGCTGGACGCGCTATCGGGCGAGTACATCGTGACGGCGCGGGCCAAGGGGTTGTCGGCGATGCGCGTGGTCTGGCGGCATGCCTTCGCTAATATCGGCGTCCGGCTGGTCACGGTGCTGGCGCTGACTTATGCCGGCCTGCTTGAGGGGGCGGTGCTGACGGAGACGGTGTTCTCCTGGCCGGGCATCGGGCAGTACCTCACCGGCTCGCTGCTGAACGCCGACATGAACGCCGTGTTGGGCGCGACGCTGGCGATCGGTGTCACCTATGTTGCGCTGAACCTGGTGGCGGACCTGGTGTACCGGATGCTGGATCCGCGGGTGCGGTGATACCAAACTGTTCTTCCGGCCCAGCCCCCGCTCACCATGCCATGTGATGCCTCGGCACGTCCCGGCCGCGCATTTGGCGGGGGCGCCGCCATGGGGTGCCTGGTAGGAAGCGTTGCGCCAGGAAACGGTAGGTGCTGGCGAGCAGCGTGGCCAGTTCGGCGGCCGGGATCTCGGCCGTGCGGCACCAGGCCTCCAGCACCGGCTCCCAGGCGCGCTGGGTCTGGTAGAGCCAGTCCCGGTTGGACCGGATGAAGCGGCGCTGGTTGTCCACGTTGCGAAGCAGGCTGCCGATCTCCCCGGTCTGAGCGTCCACGTCCTCGAAGCGGTCGGCGATCTGCTTGGCTGCGACCTTGGCCAGGCGGTGCACCTGGGACAGCGTGTCGAATGGCAGGGCCGGGCGCTTGTGGTCTTGCAACAGGCGGCCGAGCCGCCGATGCAGCTGGGCGACACGGGCCATCAGGCGCTCACGCAGGGCC
>CAXSEK010000478.1:0-2740 GCA_964235625.1 uncultured Acetobacteraceae bacterium | reverse complement strand
GGTGATACCGCCGAACACGCCCAGCAGCAGCCCGGCGCCGACCGTCAGGAACAGGATCCCCGCCGTATATACCAGACGGCGCCCTGGCAACGCGAACGCCGCCGGCAGATAGCCGTCCGATGCCACCAGGCGGCACAGCCGGGGGAAGCCCACGAACGAGGTGTTGGCCGACAGGCACAGCACTGCAAGCATGCTGGCGATCACCACGTAATACGGCCAGCCCCGCCCATACACCGCCGCCACGAGTTGCGAGACGACGCTCTGGTAGCCGGCCTGGGTCTGGTCCATCGCCTCGATCCGGTAGCTGGTGCACAGGAAAGCGATCCCGCCCAGCAACAGGCCCAGCACCACCACGATCACGGTGAGCGTGCCGTGGGCGTTGCGTACGCGCGGCTCGCGGAACGCGCCGACTCCGTTGCTCACCGCCTCCACCCCCGTCATCGCCGTGCACCCGGCCGCGAAGGCGCGCAGCAGCAGCCAGAGCGAGGCAGCCCCCGTGGTCGCCTGCAGCGCGGGCGGCGCCACGACGGGGGCGGCCCCGCCAGACGCCACCTTCCAGACCCCGAGCGCCAGCAGCCCGCCCAGCCCGAAAATGAACACGTAGGTCGGCAGCGCGAAGCCCAGCCCGGTCTCCTTTGTGCCGCGCAGGTTCACGATCGTGACCAGCGCCAGCACCCCGAGGCACAGCACCAGGGTGTAGGCCTGCAGGGCCGGGATCGCCGAGGTCAGCGCGCCGATCCCGGCCGAGATGCCGACGGCGACATTCAGCATGTAGTCCACCATCAGCGCCGCCGCGGCCAGCAGGCCCGGCCACTCGCCGAGGTTTTCCTTGGCCACGGTGTACGACCCGCCGTTGGACGGATAGGCGGTGATGGTCTGCCAATACGAGAAGTACAGGACGGCCAGCAGCAGCAGGATCACCGCCGTGATCGGCCCGATGCTGCCCAACCCCGCGGCCCCGATCGGCGCCAGCACGGTGAGCGCCGCCTCCGGCCCGTAAGACGCCGAGCCGAGCCCGTCCAGCCCCATCGCGGGCACGCCCTCCAGCACGCCAATCTTGTGCTGCTCGGCCTCCCGGTTGGCCAGCGTCCGCCCGAACAGGGCTGTCATCAACGGCATGCGGTCGTCCCATTCCCGGTCGCCGGAAGCAAACGCAGAGCCAACTGGAGAGGTAAAGGCTCCGTAAGTTTTTTCCGCGTCGACCGGGGGCGGAGGAACAGGAACAGCACACAGCTTGCCGCAGCGTTTGGATACACCAATGTGTCCGGCAAAGCACATTGTGTAGACCGGGGCTAGGCTTCCACTTATGTGACGGTGCAGAGTCTGGCGCCGGCGGTGCCGAACCGCCTCAGCGGGACCGGCTCGGCCGATGCTTGGCCCGCGATGGTTGGTGTGAAGAGGGGTTTGAAGTTTGGAAGGATCGGGACTGGGTGTGACAAAGCTGAACCCCGCCGATCTCGAGCCCATCGCCATCGTCGGGGCCGCATGCCGGCTTCCCGGCGCGCCTGACCTGGCCGCCTTCGCCACCCTGCTGTTCGACGGCACGGATGCCGTCAGCGAGATCCCGGACGGCCGCTGGGCGAAGTACCGCTACTTCCATCCCGAGCGCGGGCAGGCCGGCAAGAGCTACACCTTCGCCGCGGGCGTGCTGGACCAGGTCGATCGCTTCGACGCCGGGTTCTTCGGCATCTCCCCGCGTGAGGCGGCGCAGATGGATCCGCAACAGCGCCTGATGCTCGAACTGGCGCATGAGGCGCTGGAGGATGCCGGCGTGGACACCGGTGCCATCGCCGCCACCAACGCCGGGGTCTACGTCGGCGGATCGTCCTGGGACTACCTGACGATGCATACCGGCGACTCGGCGATCATGGATGCTTACTCCATGACGGGGAACACGCTTTGCTCCCTGGCGAACCGCGTGTCCTTCGCCTACGACCTCCGCGGCCCGAGCCTGACGATGGACACGGCCTGCTCCTCCTCGCTCGTGGCCCTGCACCACGCGTGCGAGGCGATCCGCGCCGGCCAGGTGCCGCTCGCCCTTGTGGGAGGCGTGAACCTGCTGCTGGCGCCGCACAGCTTCGTCGGCTTCAGTGCCGCCTCCATGCTGTCGCCCCGTGGCCGCTGCCACGCCTTCGACGCGCGGGCCGACGGCTATGTCCGGTCCGAAGGGGGTGCGATGGTGGTGCTCCGCCCGTTGCGGGACGCCCTGGCACGCGGCGACACCATCCGCGCCCTCATCCGCGGCACCGGACTCAACTCGGACGGGCGCACCACCGGCTTCTCGCTGCCCAACAAGACCGCCCAGGCGGACCTGCTGCGCGACGTCTACCGGCGCTTCCAGGTCGACCCGCGGGACCTCTGCTACGTCGAGGCGCACGGCACGGGGACCCCGGCCGGCGACCCGATCGAGGCCGGCGCCCTGGGCGAGGTGCTGGGCCGCGCCCGCGACACCGCCCTGCCGATCGGCTCGGTCAAGACCAATATCGGCCACCTCGAGGCGGCCAGCGGCATGGCCGGCCTGCTGAAGGCGATGCTGGTGCTGGAGCGCGGGATCGTCCCGGCCTCCCTGCATTGCGAGACGCCCAACCCCGCGATTCCGTTCGACAGCCTGAACCTGCGGCTGGTCCCGGACGCCCTCGTGGTGGCGGCCGGGCAGATGGTCGGCGTCAACTCGTTCGGCTTCGGCGGCGCCAACGCCCCCGCCGTGATCGAGGCCGCGGCCCAGACCATGGCGCTCCAG
>CAXSEK010000477.1:0-2747 GCA_964235625.1 uncultured Acetobacteraceae bacterium | reverse complement strand
CTTGGACCGGGCGCGGAGGTGAATGCGACCGGCGGTCCAACGGGGACCAGCACGGCGCGTCCTGGCAACTCGACCGCGCTCGCCGCTGGCGCAACCTCATTGTCCGGCCCGAGCGCCACGATCGCCGGTGCGGCACCCCGCACGTCGAAATGTACCCGGTTGGCGCTGCCCTCCACGTGGATGGACCCGCCGGGAACGATCCCGAGCCGCACGGTGTTGGCGAACCCCTTGAGCAGCAGCGAGCCGCAGGCGCCGGTCAGCGTGACGGTGTTGTGGCTGCCCTCCAGACGGATCGGCTGCCCGGTGCAAGTCCCCGTCAGCACCTGCGCCTCGGCCTGGAACAGCAACTCCGGCACCGCCTGTGCCGCGACCGGGCACGCCGCCAGTGCCATCCCGGCAATCCACGCAACCACCCTCGCCATCTGCTCGCTCATCGTTGTGCCCCCGATGCTAGCTTCGGAACGAAGCGGACGGGAAGTGCGCGTGGCAGGCCGCCGTCAGCGTCCCGGGTCGGCTGGCGTGGCCGGCGCCTTGTCCACGCTCGATCGGTGGGCGGTATCCCGCTCCGCCCGCACGCGGGCCATGAGCGCGGCGAACCGCCCCCCGCCGCCTCGCCGCACCCAGCCCATGGCGGCCTTCCGGCCCCGCTCGACGGTGTGATAGGCCGACGCGAAGGCAGGCACGCGCAGCAGCACGGGCAGGGTGGCGGAACAGATCCACAGGGCCAGTGACCCGGCGATCAGCTTGGTCCCCAGATAGCACCCGATCGCCCGCAGCGGCTCGCCATGCAGGATCAGCACCGCCGAAACGACCCAGCCAGACCGGCTAATAGCCTCCGGAATCAGGAACAACGGCAAGGCAAGCGCCACCGGCAGGCGGCCGATGCGCGTCCGCAGGCCGACAAGCGGCGGCCATCCTGTCACCAAGGCGCCGGCCCGCCGAAGACGCGGCCACACGGCGTCCATCGTCAGCACGGCGAGGCGTGCCGCAGACATCAGGAGCAGGCCAGTGAGGCCGAAACCACGCATGGGCATCATGTCGCACCGGACCCGCGCCGGCGCTAGCCCGGGACGCTGCCAAAACGAAACCGCGATTGGGGCGTTGGCACAAGATGTCACAAGAAACCGAAGACCCAGCGGAAACGACGTTGCCTCCCCGCCGCATCCTGATCGTGGAGGACGAGTTCCTAATCCGGCTCACCTTGTCCGAGGTGCTCAGCGACGAAGGCTACGAAGTGCTCGAAGCGGAAAGCGGTGACGACGCCCTCGAAATCCTGACCGACATCCCGGAGATTTCCGTGCTGCTCACCGATATCCAGCTGCCGGGCAAGCTGGATGGCCGGGCCCTGGTCGCCCATGCCCGGCAAACCCGGCCCGACCTGCCGGTAATCTTCATGACTGGCCGGCCAGATACGATCGCCGGGCAGGTTGCGCAAGCGCACGAGATGTTCGTGGCCAAGCCTTATCTGCCATCGGAGATCTGCCGGGCGGTGAAGCGGATGCTTGGCGGTTAGGAAGGCTGGGGCGCTGCCCCAAACCACACCTCCATAGGCATGCCACCTGCCAGTAGGCGGATTAAAAATCCAGGTCTGCATAGTGCGCCGGCGGCATCACGCCGGGCACACGGTCCGCCAGGATGGGGCGGAAGGATGGTCGGGACTTGATGCGCGCATACCATTCATGCGCCGCCGGCACCGCTTGCCAGTTGACATCGCCGCAGAAATCCAGCGTCGACAGGTGCGCCGCCGCCGCGAGGTCCGCAACGGTCATCGCGTTCCCCGCCAGCCACTTCCGGCTCTCGGCCAGCCAGCCGATATACTGCAGGTGGGTCTTGAGGTTCAGGAACCCAACCCGCAGCGCCGCCGCGTCCGGCTGGCCGGTGCCGGCCAGGCGCTTGATGATCTTCTCGCCATACAGCCACCGCGTGACCTCCTGCGAGAACTTGCCGTCCAGCCAGGCTACCAGCCGCCGCACCTCTACCCGCTCGCCCAACGTGTGGCCCAGCAACGGCGTGTCCGGGTAGGCCTCGTCCAGATACTCGCAAATCACCGCGGAGTCGGGCACGGCGAGCCCGTTCTCCTCCACCAGCGTCGGCACGGAGCCGGTGGGGTTGAGCTCCAGGTACTCCGGCCGGCGATCCCACGGCTTCTCCAGCCGCAGGTCGAACGCCAGCTTCTTCTCCGCCAGCACGAGGCGCACCTTGCGGGCGTAGGGCGAGAGCGGGAGGTGGTAGAGCAGGCGCATGGGCCCCGCTTATGGCACCCCGTTCGCGCCCGCGCCAACCCGGCTTCGCGCCGCTCAGGCGGTCATTTCCTCCCGCTCCTCCGACAGCGGCGCCTCGAGGTAACGCGCATAGCCCTTCGGCACCACCTGCCAGAACCGCCCGAGCGTGCCCGGCCAATCGTGCAGCAAGCCCTGGGCGTAACGGCTGCTGGTCTCGCGCACGTGCGCCTCGATCAGTCCGCGCAGCACGCCCTCCCAATGCGGGTGCGCCACGCGCTGCCAGCCAATCGTCTCCGGGTTGGCGCGGCGGCCGAACATATCCTCCGCGTCCAGTACGAAGGCCATACCGCCGGTGAACCCGGCGCCGAAATTGTCACCGACGGCGCCCAGCACCACCACCGTTCCGCCGGTCATGTACTCGCAGCCGTTGGAGCCGCAGCCCTCGATCACCGCGACGGCGCCCGAGTTGCGCACCGCGAACCGCTCGCCCGCCTGCCCGGCCGCATACAGCGCGCCAGCTGTAGC
>CAXSEK010000476.1:0-2758 GCA_964235625.1 uncultured Acetobacteraceae bacterium | reverse complement strand
GAGATTCGGCCTGGCACCATCCTAATATCGTCTGTCTCTGCCAGGTTTCATGTCGTGCTAAGTCCCGCATCGCCAAAGCGCGATGCGGGCTACACTTCACCCCGACCTTCCAAGGAGTTCGCACCGGTGGACATCGACCTCGATAAGATCGACGACGCGGTTCTGGCCTTGCTTCAACTCACCCTGCACGGCGAGTTCAGAGCTTGGAAGGGCCACGACTGGGACGCACTCGGCCGGCTCCATAGCAAGGGGATGATCGGTGACCCGGTCGGCAAGGCGAAGTCCGTCGCGCTGACCGACGAGGGACTGGTGCGGAGCGAGCAGCTGTTCATTACGCTATTCGGCAAGGCTGCGTCGTAGCTGGCTTCAAACCTCGGTGGCCATTGCGTTGACCCGGTCCACCAGCCGGTCACGGGCCGGGGGCAGCGGGCGGTGCTGGCTGCCGAACGCGTCGCGCGCTAGGAAGTGGCCGGTCAGCCCCAAGCCCTGCGCCCAGCCGGCCGGCCCGGCCTCACCACCGGCCAGGAAGCCGGGCAGGGGCAGCAGCCGCTCCTTCCACGGCCCGGCCGCCGGGTCGCTGACGGCGCGGCCGGTGCGCGGCGACACCCAGGCGAGCGCCTCCGTCTCCCCCGTCACCACGCAGCTTCTGAGATCGAGCCCGTAGCCGAGCTCGCCGAGCAGGGCGAGTTCCCACCGGATTAGGTCGGTTAGTACGGACGGCCCGGCGGCGAGCCGCGTGATGAGGTGCAGCAATCCGGCAAACACGGTGGGGTGCGGCTCGCGCTCGGTCAGCGCGCCCTCCGCCACGGCGCAGGCGCTGGATAGCACGGCGAGGGCAAGCGCGTCGTCCATGGCCAGCGCCGCGCCGGGATGGACGAGTTCCGCGGTGAAGCTGCCGAGTTGGTCGGACAGCCGGGCGACCCAGCGGAGCTGGAGCAGGTTGCCGGGCTGCCAGGTGGCGGCCTTGGCACGTGACGCCCCGCCCCGCGCCAGGCCGCGATGCGCACCGTGCTCAGCCGTGAGCACGGTGGCGAGCGCGTCGCCCTCGCCATATGGCCGGGCAGCAAGGACGATGCCCGGAGCGTCCCATTCCATTGACGCGGCGAGTGGACCTTCAGGCCGCTTTCGCCTCCCGCCGCCGGGCGTGCAGGATGTATTCGGTGTAACCGTTCGGTTGCGTGCGGCCCTTGAAGACCAGGTCGCACGCCGCCTGGAACGCCACGCCGTCGAAGCCCGGCGCCATCGGGCGGTAGGCCGGGTCGGACGCGTTCTGCCGGTCCACCACGGTTGCCATGCGGCGCAGCGTCTCCGTCACCTGCGCCTCCGTCACCACGCCATGGTGCAGCCAGTTGGCGATGTGCTGGCTGCTGATGCGTAGGGTGGCGCGGTCCTCCATCAGGCCCACGTCGTGGATGTCCGGCACCTTGGAACAGCCGACGCCCTGGTCGATCCAGCGCACAACGTAGCCCAGGATGCCCTGTGCGTTATTGTCCAGCTCCGCCTGCACGTCGTCCGGCGCCCAGTTGGTGTTCTCGGCCAGCGGGATCGTCAGCAGGTCCGACAGCTTGCCCATGGCGCGCCGGGCCAGTGCCTCCTGGCGCTCGGCCACGTTCACCTGGTGGTAATGCAGCGCGTGCAAGGTGGCGGCGGTGGGGGAGGGCACCCAGGCCGTGTTGGCGCCGGCCTGCGGGTGGCCGACCTTCTGCGCCAGCATGTCCGCCATCTTGTCGGGCGCGGCCCACATGCCCTTGCCGATCTGGGCGCGGCCGCGCAGCCCGGCGGCCAGGCCGATATCCACGTTGCGGTCCTCATAGGCCTTGATCCACGGCGTATTCTTGATCTCGTTCTTGCGGATCATCGGGCCCGCTTCCATCGAGGTGTGGATCTCGTCCCCCGTGCGGTCCAGGAAGCCGGTGTTGATGAACACCACCCGCTCCTTCGCCGCGGCGATGCAGGCCGCCAGGTTGGCGCTGGTGCGGCGTTCCTCGTCCATGATGCCCATCTTCAGCGTGGCGTATGGCAGCCCGAGCATCTGCTCCACCCGGGTGAAGATCTCGCAGGCGAACGCGACCTCCTCCGAGCCGTGCATCTTCGGCTTGACGATATACACCGAGCCCTCGCGGCTGTTGCGCCGGGCCTTCAGGTCGTGCATCGCGATCAGGGCGCAGACGGCCGCGTCCAGCATGCCCTCCGGCATCTCGGTGCCGCTGGCGTCCAGCACCGCGTCCGTCATCATGTGGTGGCCGACGGTGCGGATCAGCATCAGGCTACGGCCCGGCAGCACCAGCTCCCCGCCACCCGGCGCCTTGAACACCCGGTCCGCATTGAGCGTGCGTTCCAGCGTCTTGCCGCCCTTCTCGAAGTTGGCGGACAGGCTGCCGTCCATCAGCCCGAGCCAGTTGCGGTAGACCGCCACCTTGTCCTCCGCATCCACGGCGGCGACGCTGTCCTCGCAGTCCATGATGGTGCTGACGGCCGATTCCATCACGATTTCGGCCAACCCGGACGGATCGTCCTTGCCGATGAAGTGCGTGTGGTCGATCAGCAGCTCCACATGCAGGCCGTTGCGCTTCAGCAGGATGGCACTCGGGGCGGCTGCCTCGCCGAGGTAGCCGGCAAACTGCGCCGGATCGGCCAGGCCGGTCTGCCCGCCGCGGTGCCGCGCCACCAGCACGCCGCCCTCGACCGCGTAGCCCGTCACCGGCCCGTGCGAGCCATGGGCCAGCGGCGCCGCCTCGTCCAGGAACGCCTTGGCGCG
>CAXSEK010000475.1:0-2762 GCA_964235625.1 uncultured Acetobacteraceae bacterium | reverse complement strand
CTTCCACGCGCAATACGGCTACCCGTGCGGCTGGGCCGTGCTGGAGGCGTCGCGCGAGACCGGGGTGCCCAACGTCGTCTCCATCCAGGGTGGCGATGGCCACTGGGTCGGGTCGTGTTGCGAGACGCATCGGCTGGCCATGGTGCGCGTGCTGGACCACGCGGGCGCCGTGCTGATCGGCTGCCGCTCCTTCGCGGAGGAGGTGTCCCACCGCCTCGGCACTGACCCGGCCCGCTTCACCATCGTGCCCGGCGCGGTCGATGTCGGCCGCTTCACCCCAAGCGGCCGCGAGCCGGGCCCGACCCCGGTGCTGCTGTACCACGGTCGGGTCGATGCCCGGAAAGGCGTGCTGGACATGCTGGACGCGCTGGCCCCGCTCGCCGCCGAGGGCGTGCCGTTCGAGCTGCTCGTCTCCGGCATCGGCCCGACGTACGACGAGACGGCCGCCCGGATCGGGCAACTCGGGCTCGGCGAGCATGCCCGGATGACGGGGTATGTTGACTACGCCGCGGTGCCCGAGGTGTACCGCCGGGCGGATATCTTCGTATCACCGACCTACGCGGAGGGGTTCTCGAACACGATCCTTGAGGCCATGGCCAGCGGCCTCGCCGTCGTGTCCTGCCGCGCTGTGGGTGTCGTGGATTGCATCCGCGATGGCGACAACGGCTTGTTGACCGATCCGGGAGACGTGCCGGCGCTCACGGCCGCCCTGCGCACGGTTCTGACCGATGCGGCGGTGCGGGCCCGCCTGGCCGCCACTGGGCTGGAGGAGTGCCGCCGGGTTTATTCCTGGTCCGCGGTCGGGCGGCAGATCATGGACGTCTATGCGAGCCTCGCCGGCAGCACGCCGGATCTCGACTGGCCGCTGGAACTCCCGCAGGCTCCGTGTCGTTTCCGGTTGGAACCACATTTGTTATAACTCTCATGCCGCGCGCCTTATTCCTGTCTCCTCATCTCGACGACGTCGTGTTCTCCTGCGGCGGTTTCGCGGCGACGTTGGCGGATGCAGGGTGGGAGACGGTCCTCGTGACGGCATTCACCCAGTCCGTCGTGCCGGCAACCGGGTTTGCACTGGCCTGCCAGCTCGACAAAGGTATTCCCGCCGAAATCGACTACATGGCCCGGCGCCGGGACGAGGATCGGGAGGCAGCCCGCATCCTCGCCTTCGCCGATGTGCGATGGCTGGATCTGCTCGAGGCGCCTCATCGCGGCTATGGATCGGCACCCGCCCTGTTCGGCGCCGTCCATCCCGACGACGCCATTCTGGCCGAACTGACGTCACGCTGCATGGCCCTAGCGGCGGAGCTGCAACCGGACCTCGTGCTGGCGCCGCAGGGACTGGGCAACCACGTAGACCACCAGCAGGTGATCGCGGCGGCGCTCCACAGCTTCTCCGCCGGCCGGATCGCGTTCTACCGTGACACGCCATATGCGATCCGGCAGCCCGACGCGGCCGCCCTGCCGTCGGTGGCCCCAGGTATGCCGAGCACCGTCCCGATCGGCGCCGTGCTGGACCGCAAGATCGCTGCGGCGCAGGCCTATGCCAGCCAGATCGGTTTCCAGTTCGGCGGGGCCGCCCCGCTCGCCCAGGCCCTGCGGGCGTTCGCCGAGCAGGAGGGTCGAGGTCGTCCAGCCGAACGGTTCTGCGGGGAAGCGCTCGCCGGGCACCTGAGCAGGGCCGCCGCCTGAGGCGCACCGGTTCCCAAGCTGGCCGTGCGATGGTATCCGGCCATGTGCCCGACATAATGTTCGTGTCAACACGCGCCTGCCAGACGCCCGTGCAGTCGCGGGCCATCCCTATTAGGTCGAGATGACGTATCAGCCGACCCGCCCCGTCGCCGATTGTCCGCATGACACGGCCCCGATCTCCCGCGCGGCCGAGCAACTGGGCCAGCGGGGCTGGGCCGGTGCGCGCCGGGCGTGCTTCGTCGGGCCGGTGCTGGCGCTGCCGGCAGCAGGCACCTGGCTGGCCACGGCGCTGACGGCGGGCGAGGCCGGGCCGATGCGGCCGGTGCTCCTCGTCCTGCTGTTTGCCAATTTGCTGTTCCTGGCGCTCACCGGCTGGCCTGGTGTGCTGGGCGCGCTCGTCCGCCTGGCCCGGCCGGTCTCCCCCGTTGCAGCCAGCCCGAACGGGACCAGCCGCACCGCCGTGCTCTTCCCCGTCTATAATGAGGATCCGCACGCTGTGTTCGCCGCGGCCGAGACCATGATGCAGGCGCTGGTCGAGAGCGGCGCGGAGCGGACCGACATCTTCGTGCTCAGTGACACGCAGGACCCGGCGATCACGGCGGAGGAGGCGGCCGCCTTCGCCCGCTTGCAGCGCTTGTTCGGGGCCCGGGTGCGCTATCGCCGCCGGGCCCATAACCTGCGGCGGAAGGCCGGCAACATCGCCGATTTCTGCACGAGTTGGTGCGCCTCGTACGACTACATGGTGGTGCTAGACGCCGACAGCCTGATGGGCGCCGGCACGGTCGCCACGCTGATCGGCCTGATGGACGCCAATCCGCGCACCGGGCTGATCCAGACCGTGCCCTATGCGGTCGGGCGGGAAACCCTGTTCGCCCGGATCCAGCAATTCGCCGCGCGGCTCTACACGCCGCTGCTGGTGGAGGGACTCGCCTTCTGGCAGGGCGAGGATGGCAATTACTGGGGCCATAACGCGATCATCCGGATCGCGCCGTTCATGGAACACTGCGAGCTCCCCGTGCTGCGCGGCCGCGAGCCGTTCGGCGGCGAGATCCTCTGCCATGACGTGGTGGAGG
>CAXSEK010000474.1:0-2767 GCA_964235625.1 uncultured Acetobacteraceae bacterium | reverse complement strand
GCGCGGCGCAAAAACGAGAAGTGGGCCGGGCGGTCCGGCTGGGTGGTCACCCGGCCGACCGGGCGGACTTGCGCCGCGTCTTCCGAATGTGCGTTCAGGGTGCCGACCAGGGCGGCCAGCACCAGCATAGCCTCCGCCATCGCGAACTGTGCGGCGACGCAGATGCGTGGCCCGGCCCCGAACGGGAGGTAGCTGAACCGCTGCAGCGGCGGTGCACCCGGCATGAAGCGCGCCGGGTCGAACGCCGCCGGATCGTCCCAGAGCAGGACGGGACGGTGCAGTACCCAGGGCGCGATCGCCACCGTGGCACCGCGCGGAACCAGCGTGCCGTTCGCGTCGTCCCGCTGGATCGCCTCTCGGGTGACCATGAAGGCGGGGGGGTACAGCCGCAGCGCCTCGCTCACCACGGCACGGGTGACCGGCAAGCGGGCCAGCACCTCGGAGGCGTCCTCGGGGCCGAACGCATTGGCGGCGGCCTCCTTCGCCACCTGGTCCTGCCAGTGCGGGGACTGGGCGAGCAGGCACAAGGTCCAGAACAGCGTCAGCGCCGTGGTTTCGTGCCCGGCCAGGATCATGGTGGCGACCTGGTCGCAAAGCTGCTCGCGGCTGAACGCCTCGCCCGTCTCAGGGTCACGGGCGGCCACCAGCATGTCGAACAGGTCACGCGGCCCGTCCCTTGCCGGCAGCCGGCCGCGGGCGTCCACGATTTCGCCGATCAACGCCGTCCATTCCACCCGAAATCGTCGCCGGGCCCGGTCCTGCGGGGAAGAGATCGTCGGCGGCAATAGAAGTTCGAAGATCGAGGGCCGGGCGAGCTTGGTGGCGAAGCGCATCAGCAAATCGCGCATCCGGCCGCCATGCTCCGCCATCTCCAGCGAGAACATCGACCGCCCAGCAATCTCCAGCGCCGTCCGCTGCATCTCGGGGAGCAAGTCCACGTCCACTTGCCCGGTAAGCCGCTCGCGGCACTCCGCCGCGGCGATGGCGACGTGGCTGGTCAGCACCGGCATGGACCGCGGCGCCATGATGGGCGCGATGGTGCGCCGCTGGTGCCGCCATGCCGCGCCCTCGCTGAGCAGCAGCCCCTCGCCCAGCAAGGGGCCCAGCAGCCGCCGGGAGATGGCCGGGCGGCGGTAATTGGCCACGTTGCGCACCAGCACGTGGCCGATCGCCTCCGGATCGTTCAGCAGCACCTGCATGCGGCCCAGGAAGCTGCCGACCATGGCAGGCTGTTCGTAGGCCCGGCGTCCCCACATCAGCAACGCATTGCCGCGCAGCATCCGCAAGGTCCCGAGGGGGCCGGGGTCGCTGGACCGGACCGGGTGGATGGGCGGTGCGAGGCGGTATGGTGCGGTCATAGCGGATAGAAGGGGGCGGGCCGGGAGGAAGAGAAGGCCCCGCCAGCGCGCGGCCTTGAGCCTCAGGCCGCCCGGTGACACTCTCCATGCCGACGCACGGAGACCTGCCCGCCCATGAAGCCGACGCCCATGCAAGCGCTTCTCGCGACCGCCCTGACGCTGGCGACCGGCCCTGCTTGCGCGCAACGCTGGGCCACCGTCTGGACCGGCGCGGACCAGGGTCCCTATCCCGTGGGCAACGCCTCGGCCCAGCCGGACCTCACGGCCGCCTTCGCCCATCCCGCAACCGGCGCGCACGAGCAGAGCTTTCGCTTGATCCTCAAGCCGGACGTCTGGGGCCGGCAGATGCGGTTCCGCTTCTCCAACGCCTACGGCACCAAGCCCGTTACCTTCGACACGGCGTTCGCCGGGTTGCAGATGAGCGGGGCGGCCGTCGTCACCGGCACCAACCGCCCGGTCACCTTCGCGGGCAAGAAGACGGTCACCGTCGCGCCCGGCGCACAAACCTGGTCGGACCCGGTGGCACTCCCCTTCGTGCACGACCCCGGCGCCCCCGAGCTGGCGGGGCGCAAGCTCGCCGTCACCTTCCACATCCCCGGCGATAGCGGCCCGATGACGTGGCATGCCAAGGCGATGACCACCTCCTACGTCACCGCGCCGGATGCCGGTCCGATCGGCGAGCTGGAGGATGACAGCGCCTACCCCTATAGCACCACGTCTTGGTACTTCCTGGACGCGGCAGATGCGATGGTGGCACCCGACACCCGCGTCGTGGTCTGCCTGGGTGACAGCATCACGGACGGCACTGCCTCAACCCTCAACGGCGACGACCGCTGGACGGACGTACTGTCCCGCCGGCTGCATGCCGCGGACGGCACTCGGGTGTCCGTCGTCAATACGGGCATCGGCGGCAACCAGGTGCTCGGCCCGGCCGAGTACACCGCCGCTTCCCCGTTCGCCGGCGGCCCCTCCGCAACCACACGGCTGGACCGTGACGTGCTGGCCCTGTCCGGCGTCACGGACGTGGTGGTGTTCGAGGGCATCAACGATCTAGGTGCCGCCACCGCCGGTGCCGACGCCGTGACGGGCGGCATGAAAGCGATCACCGACCGTATCCGAGCGAAGTTCAAGGGCGTGCGGATCGTGGGTGCCACCGTTACGTCCAGCCGCGGCAGCTCCCTCCCGGGCTACGGCACCGTCGACACCGACAACCGCCGCCACGCGCTGAACGACCAGATCCGCAAGCCTGGCCTGTTCGACGCCGTGATCGACTTCGACAGCGTCACCCTCGACCCGCAGACCGGGGAGCTGCGGCCGGAGTTCGTGCCTCCCTCCACGATCGGCGGGCCTGGCGACAAGCTGCACCCCAACCGCGCCGGCTACCTGGCGATGGGCGACGCAGTGGATCT
>CAXSEK010000473.1:0-2773 GCA_964235625.1 uncultured Acetobacteraceae bacterium | reverse complement strand
GTGCCCGAAGGTTCCGATGGCCCGCTTGGGCCATTGGAATGGGCACCGGAGGGAGGGCCCGGCCTTGCTTCCTGCCTGCCCTGGCTGGCCCCCGCCGCTCCGGGTTGACGCCGCCCCGCGGTCGGGCCCTACCATTGGCGCCGCTCCGGTGCGTTCACCCCTGACCAGGACGCTTTCATGGCAGACCCCCTCCTCCGCACGGCACTGACCCCCGACGAGGCACTCGCCACCCTGCGTGAGGGCAATCTCAGGTTCCGCGGCGGCCGCCCGATCCAGCCGCAGCTCACCGGCGCCGAGCGCCGTGCCGCCCTGGCGCAGGAGCAGCGGCCGTTCTGCGTGCTGGTCGGCTGCTCGGACAGCCGCGTGCCGCCCGAGCTGCTGTTCGGCCGCGGGCTGGGCGAGCTGTTCCTCGTCCGCAACGCCGGCAACGTCGTCGACCTCGCGGCCATGGGCAGCATCGAGTATGGCGTCGCCGTGCTCGGCGCCCCCCTGATCGTGGTGCTCGGCCACGAACGGTGCGGCGCCGTGCAGGCCGCGGTCAACGTGGTGCAGCACGACGCCACCTACCCCGGCAGCATCGGCCAGATGATCGAGCCGATCATCCCGGCGGTGCTGCGCGCGCGACGCGACGGCGACGACGACCTGCTCGATCGCTCGGTCCGGCACAACGTGCGGCGCATCGTGGATCGGCTGCGCACCACCGAACAGATGCTGATGGAGCCGCAGCGGCTCGGCCAGCTCAGGATCGTGGGCGCGCGCTACGACCTGGACGACGGCGAGGTCGAGTTCTTCGACTAGACCGCCACGAGCCGGACGCCGCGCCGGACCACCGACCCTCGCGTGGCGAACCGCACCACGGACCGGCAGTGCCCGCCTGGTCCGGCCGCGTGCACCGACACGGCCGGAGCCAGGGTCATGGTCAACGGCGGTCGCATGTCCCGGTGAGCGAGTTGAAGAACTGCCCGGTGCGGCAGGCCGGGGTCGCCTGCGAAGGAGCCGGTGAGGGGCTGGCCGCGGCGGCGTAGCCCGCTCCGCCCTGGTAGGCGAGCGGCGCATACCCTGCGACCGGCCGCGGTGCAGGCGGCGGATAGCCGTAGCCGGCCGGGGCCGGGTAGCCGTAGGGCGGCGGATAGCCGTACGCCAGCGGGTACGCGTAGGGCGGCGGGTAGGCATAGGGCGGCGGATACGCGTAGGGCGGCGCCACCACGTAGGGGTACGGGTGCACGAGGGCCGACCCGACCACCGCCCCCGCGGTGAGGCCCACGGCCGTCCCGAACAGGAAGCCGCCTCCCCCGCCCCAGGCCTCTGCCGGCTTCGGCGCCGCGGCGCAGAGCGAGGCCGCCACGATCCCGGTCAACACCAGATGTCTCATCGCCAACCCCTTTCGTTCCTGCAGGACGCCGGATCGTCGCGGAAGCGCCCGTCCCGCGTCAATTCACGAAAAGTGACAAAGCTCAACGAATTCAAGGCACCGCGACAGCTCCGGAGGGGGGAATGCTCAGTGCGGTCCGGCGGCGGGGGTGTCGAGGAGCAGCGAGGGCGCCACCTGCTGCCGCGCCACCACCTCGGCGGGCAGGGTGAAGAACTCCATGTCGCGGATCTCCTCCGGTGCATCCGGCGGCACCACGAGCCGCACATGCACGCTCAGCGGCCCGGGGTAGTCGAGCACGGCCACCCGCACCGCCTTCTGGAACGGGTAGCAGCCCTCCACGTCGATGAGCTTGCGCGCCATGATTCCGACCACCCACTGCTGCAGTTCGGGCAGCGTCAGACACATGATCGCCACCGGCTTGAGCACCAGCGCGTCCTGGTCGAGAGCCTTGAGCCGCTCCACCTCTCGCTGCGCCTGGGCCGTGATCCTCTCGGCCGCCACGGGCTTCGTGACCGGCACCGGCGTCGCGGCCAGCACGGATGTCGCAGCCAGCACGGGCGCCACCCCTCCGACAAGCGCCAGAAGCGCCGAAGCAAACCGAACCGACATCGTGGAACCTGCGCCTGGATACCGGCGCAGGATACTCCGTCGTGCGGCGTTTGCCACGGCGCGCACGCAGGCCGCACGCCCGTGTGACACGAGGCCCCTGCACCGGTGCAGGGGCGCCACCCGCGGCACGGGCGTCAGGACGCCCGGCCGGGAGCCACGGCGGGGCCGCCCGCGCCCTTGCCGGGACGCCGCCCGACGCGGACGCTCAGGCCAGCATCGCCACGCCCGAGGCGCTGTCCGCGCCACCGGCCGCCTTGGCGGCCGGGTGCTGCGAGGAGCCGAACAGCAGGTAGGTGTTGAGCTGCTGCTGCGTCGGCGTGGTGGCGACCACCTGCCCGGAGGCGTCGTGGAACGTCAGCACCGTGATGCCCAGCGTCAGGTCGAGCTGGGCGGAGGGATTGGGCTTCCCCGCCGGCGCCGCCGGCGTGGCGGACCCGCTGGCGGCCACGGCGGCCGGCGGGATGGCCAGCGCATCGGGACGGCTGGCGACAGACATCGAGGCCGTGATCATCGCCTGGCTCCTTCCGGTTCGGCGGATCGGCCGGATCCGGGAAGGGATCGCGGGCACCGCGGGTGCCGGTGCATCGTGAGTCTTAGAACGTGTGCGTTAACGGGGAATGAAGACGCCCGCCCCGCTATCGCCGCGCGGGCGCCGCTGACGCATCCGTGTTTTCGCCGGACGGCGCCGCGGCGGAGGCGGCGCCGTCGCGCGTCAACGGCTGCGATGCGGCAGAGGCGCCCGGCGCGGACTTCACCCCGCCCTCGGCGGGAGCATCCGGACGCGCCCCGCCC
>CAXSEK010000472.1:0-2776 GCA_964235625.1 uncultured Acetobacteraceae bacterium | reverse complement strand
GGGTGGTTGATGAGCAGGAATTCCATCACGCCGCGGCGGCCGTTGCGGACCATGGGCGTATCTGTCTTGATCACCATGCCCTCGGCGACCGGGTAGGAGCAGGAGGCAATCGGCTTCGGCGCCTTTTCCACTTCAACCAGGCACATGCGGCAATTGCCGGCGACCGACAAGCGTTCGTGGTAGCAGAAGCGCGGGATTTCCACGCCGGCCTGCTCGCAGGCCTGGAGGACGGACGAGCCGTTCGCGATCTCGATCTCGCGCCCGTCGACGGTGACTTTCGCCATAGGTCAGCCTTCTTGGTGTGCCGCCAGGAGTGCCGCGATATCGACGCCGTCGATCCGCAGCCCGGCGATGTTGCAGTCGTTGATCGTAAGTCCCGACAGGTCGGTGTCCACCAGTGTGGCCCCGGCGAGCGTTGCGTCCTCGAACCTGGCATCGGCCAGACTGGTCGCGTGGAACACCGCCTTGTCCGCCTTCACGTCAGATAGGGAGACCTGCGACAGGTTCACCCGGTGGAACGTCGTACCTGACAAGTCCACGTCGGTGAACTGGCTGCCGTGCAGGTCGGCGTCGCGGGCGGTAATTGGGTCAGCAGTATTCGCAATCGTAGTCAATGCGAGAACGATCGGGCGATGAGTGCGCCAAGTGCACCGCCAGCTCCCAAAAGAACGCCGGCGGCGCCAACGCCCGAGATCACGACTTTCCAGGGCTCAAACCGAGTCTGGGGCTCCTTCAACGTCGTGTCAGCTTGGAGATTGGCGATCTTCAGGATTTTCTCCTCCAGATCCAGCAGCGCCTGACGGTTGCTTTCCGCGGTTGCGCTCATTCAGCCGCCATCGCCATCGGCGGCATCTTGCTACGCTTGTAAGCCGCAATCCGATCCTCCATCACCGGGCGGAAATGGCGGATCAGGCCCTGGATCGGCCAGGCTGCCGCGTCACCCAGGGCGCAGATGGTGTGGCCCTCGATCTGCCGGGTCACCGTTTCCAGCACGTCGATCTCATCTACTTCGGCGCGGCCTTGGACCATGCGGTTCATCACGCGCATCATCCAGCCGGTGCCCTCGCGGCAGGGCGTGCACTGGCCGCAGCTCTCATGCTTGTAGAAGTGCGCGAGGCGGGCGATGGCGGCGATCAGGTCGGTGGACTTGTCCATCACGATCACGGCGGCCGTGCCCAGGCCGGACTTCACGTCCCGCAAGCTGTCGAAATCCATCAGGACGGTGTCGCAGATGTCCTTGGGCAGCAGCGGCACGGACGAGCCGCCAGGGATCACCGCAAGCAGGTTGTCCCAGCCGCCGCGCACGCCGCCGCAATAGCGGTCAATCAGCTCGCGCATAGGGATGCCGAGCTCCTCCTCCACGTTGCACGGCTTGTTCACGTGGCCGGAGATGCAGAAAATCTTCGTGCCGGCGTTCTTCGGCCGGCCGAGCGCGCTGAACCAGGCCCCGCCTCGGCGCAGGATCTTAGGGACGACAGCGATCGTCTCGACGTTGTTGACCGTGGTCGGGCAGCCATACAGCCCGACGGCCGCCGGGAAGGGCGGCTTTAGCCGCGGCATGCCTTTCTTGCCCTCGAGGGACTCAAGCAACGCCGTCTCCTCGCCGCAGATGTAGGCGCCGGCGCCGCGGTGCAGGAAGATGTCGAAGTCCCAGCCGGAGCCGCAGGCGTTCTTGCCGACCAGCCCGGCCTCGTAAGCCTGGGCGATAGCACCGTCGAGATTCAGCGCCTCATTATAATACTCACCGCGAATGTAGATGTAGCAGGCATGGGCACCCATCGCGAAGGAGGCGATCAACGCCCCCTCGACCAGCTTGTGCGGGTCGTGCCGCATGATGTCGCGGTCCTTGCAGGTGCCCGGCTCGGACTCGTCGGCGTTGATCACCAGGAAGGACGGGCGGCCGTCCGACACCTTGGGCATGAAGGACCATTTCATGCCGGTCGGGAAGCCGGCGCCGCCACGGCCCCGCAGACCGGACGCCTTCATCTCGTCGATAATGGCATCGCGGCCGCGGGCAATCAGGGCGGCCGTACCATCCCAGTCGCCGCGCTTGCGAGCGCCCTCCAGGGCCCAGTCATGGATCCCGTAGAGGTTCGTGAAGATGCGGTCCTTGTCGTCGAGCACTGTCTACTCCGTGACCGTCAGTAGCGTGGTGGGTCCACCCTCGGGGGCAGAGGTCTGGCGGCCGATCATGCTACCAGGCTGCGGCCGTTCGCCGCGGGCCAAGGCGGCAAGCAGGCGCTCAGTCGCCGGGCCGTCCATGTCCTCGTAGAAATCATCGTCCACCTGCAAGATGGGTGCGTTCACGCAGCCGCCCAGGCATTCGACCTGGCTGAGCGTGAACATCCCGTCGGCGCTGGTCTCGTGCCAGCCCTTGATGCCGGTCACCTTGCGGCACGTCGCCTCAATCTCGTCCGAGCCGCGCAGCCAGCAGGGGGTGGTGGTGCAGACCTGGAGATGGTAGCAGCCGATCGGGTTCGTGTTGAACATCAGGTAGAAAGTGCCGACCTCGTAAACGCGGATCGGCGCCATCTCCAGCCGATGCGCCACGGCGTCCATCGCGACGCGCGGTACCCAGGCGCTGCCGGTCTGCCGGCCCATCTGCTTCTGCACCTCGTAGAGCGCCGCGATCACTGCACTTGCCTGGCGGCCCGGCGGATACTTGGCGCAATGCGCGTCGATCGCACGGCTGCTCTGCTCATCGAACTCGAAATGCGTCGGCTGCGCGACCTGCGGGCGCTCGGCACCGATGCGGCCCGGATGCGCGCCCGCGCGC
>CAXSEK010000471.1:0-2779 GCA_964235625.1 uncultured Acetobacteraceae bacterium | reverse complement strand
CGGGCTGATGCAATGGCCGCTCGGCCCCGTCACCGGCGCGCTCGACGAGCCCGTGCATCTGCGCATCGCTTCCGACGGCCTCGTGGCGCACTCGGTCGAGGCGCGGCTCGGCTACGCGCACAAGGGCGTGCTCGTCCTGGTCCGCGGCAAGACCGCCCGCGCCGCCGCCCGCTTCGCCGCCCGGCTGTCGGCGGACGCCACCGTCGCCCACGCGCTGGCCTTCGCCCGGGCCGCGGAGGCGGCCCTCGGGGTGGAGGCGCCGCCGCGGGCCACCTTGCTGCGCGGCGTGATGGCCGAGTTGGAGCGCATCGCCACCCATTTGGCGGACCTGGCGCGCGCCTGCCCCGGCATCGTCCGGCTGGCCTGGCACCGGGAGCACGTGCTCCGCGCCACGGCGGCGGCGTTCGGCCACCGCATGATGATGGATTGCGTCGTGCCCGGCGGCCTCGCGTCCGACATCGCGGGCGGGGGCCCGGCCGCCATTCTCGCCTGCCTCGACGCCGTGCAGGCCGACCTCCCTTTGCTGACCCGGCAGGCGGCGCGGACCGGCGAGGGCGTCGGCCGCATCCCGCAGGCGGCCCTGCTGGCCTATGCACCGGGCGGGGTCGCCGGCCGGTCCGCCGGGCTGGCCGGCGATGCGCGGACGGTGCCAGGCTACCCGCCCTATACCGGCCACGTCGCCCTGACGCTGCCGGGCCGGGACGCCGCGGCCCGGCTGTACCTGCGCCTGGCCGAGATCGGCGCCAGTATCGCGCTGCTCCGGGGGTGGCTGGCCGACCTGCCCTCCGGCCCGGTCGGCCAGGCGCTGCCGGTGGCCAGCGGCGAGGGGCTGGCCGTGGTGGAGTCCGCCCGCGGCCCGGTCTGGCACTGGCTCCGGCTGGATGGCGGCACCATCGGCAGCGCCTTCTTTGCCGACCCGAGCTGGCTGCTCTGGCCGGTGCAGGAGGCCGCGAGTGTGGGCGCCGACCTCCCGGCACTGCGCTTGATCGACTCCTCCTTTGCCTGCGCCCGCTCCGGGATCGACCTGTGACGCCGCGCGCCGAACCCGTGCCGCCGCCGCTACCCGCCCAGGTCGCCGCCCTTACCGAGCGGCTGGAGGTGGCATCCCGCACCCGCCTCGGCCGCAGCCTCGCCTTGTTGCATGTCCCCACTGGCGGCTGCGGCGGCTGCGAGCGGGAACTGGCGGCGCTGGAGGGCGTGGTGTTCGACCTGCGACGCTTCGGCCTCCGCTTTGTACGCACCCCCGCCGAAGCGGACGTGCTGCTCGCCACGGGGCCGCTGACTGCCAACATGGTGGCAGCCCTCGCCCAGGCCCATGCCGGCATGGCGGAGCCGAGATGGGTGGTGGCACTCGGCGACTGCGCCGTCGACGGCGGTGTATTCCGCGGCAGCTACGCCGTCCGCAATGGCATCGGCGGCACGCTCGCGGTCGACCTCATCATTCGCGGCTGCCCCCCGGCACCCAGTGAGATCCTGTCCGGCCTCCTGGCCCTCCTGGCGGCGAACGAACCGCTAAAGTAGGCACAGCTCCCGCAACTGTTGCGCGAGCGCATGCGGCATTTCTGCCTCCGCCGATCCCGCCGACAGATCCTCCGGCGCGTCTTCCGCCCGCAGATACCGCCAGCCCTGGAACGCCTTCACCGGCCGCCCGCGCACCGTGACCAGCTCCGGGTCCAGCAACAGCGCCGCGCAGGCGGTGCCGTCCTGCCGGACCGAGGGCTCGATCCCGACTAGAAGCTGCCGCAGCAGCATCGTGCCGCCGATCACCCAATACAGTGATCCGGTGCCCACGATCTCCGCCGCCCGCCGCGGCATGTGCCGGGTCAGGTGGCGTAGCGGTGGGCGGGTCCGGACGTGCTCGGCCTGCCAGGCGCGCAGCTCCGACGGGTCAGCGACTCCGACGCAGAGTTTCATGATGTGCAGCATCGTCGACAGAGATGGCGGAGCGCTGAAGCCGCGGCAACCGTGGATTGACTCTCGTTGCGATCACGGCGATGTCCCGCCGTACGCAGGACTGCTCTGCGAATTTGGGGGATACGACATGAATGGTTTGAAGGCAGCCGCCGCTGCGGCTCTGGCCATCGGCGTGGGGATGGGTGCGGCTCACGCGCAGGGTTCGGGGTCGGCCACGCTCGACGCCATCAAAGCGCGCGGCATGCTGGTCTGCGGCGTGTCCACCGGCGTCGCCGGGTTCTCGCTAGCGGACAGCCAGGGCGTGATCCGCGGCATCGACGCGGACGATTGCCGGGGCGTTGCCGCGGCCATCCTGGGTGATGCCAACAAGGTGCGGTTCGTGCCGACGACCACGATCAACCGCTTCACCGCGCTGCAATCCGGCGAGATCGACCTTCTGGTCCGCGAGACCACGTGGACGCTCGGCCGCGAGGGCAGCCTGGGCCTCGAGTTCGCCGACGTGAACTACTACGACGGCACCGGCTTCCTGGTGAAGACCGCCGCCAACGTGAAATCCGTCAAGGAGCTGGACGGTGCCACCGTTTGCGTGCAGCCCGGCACCAGCACCGAACTCGCGATCAACGATTATTTCCGCGTCAACAAAATCAAGTTCACGCCGGTCGAGATCCAGGACATCAACGAGATCCAGAACGCCTTCCTGTCCGGCCGTTGCGACAGCTATTCCACCGACAGCTCGGCGCTTGCGGGCTTCCGCTTCACCCAGGGCCCGAAGGCGACGGACCTGACGTTGCTGCCGGAGATCATCAGCAAGGAGCCGCTGGGCCCAATGGTCCGCAAGGGTGACGACAAGTTCTTCGACGTCGTG
>CAXSEK010000470.1:0-2785 GCA_964235625.1 uncultured Acetobacteraceae bacterium | reverse complement strand
ACCGCGGCCATGTCCTCCCGCCGTGCACTCCCGCTCTTCACCGCCAGCATCTGCGCCTGGTCGCCCGCGAGACGGACGCGCAGGGTTCGGCCGCTCGGCGAGGGAGGCACCTGGAACCGCACCCAGCGCCGCTCACCCGGCAGCAGGCTGCCGGCCAAATCCGCGACACCCGTGGCCCGCAGCGTCCAGGCCGTCGCGTGGCCGGGCACGTTGCGCAGCGCCAAGGCGACTTGCAACGGGCTGCTGGACGGGGGCAACGGCAGGTCCAACTCGCCGCCGCCGAGCCGGGTCCAGCAGCCCCACTCCTCGGGCCACAGCCAGCCGGGGCCGGTCCGGACGATCTCCCCGGAGGCGAGCCCGCGCCAGATCCGGGTGTGCTCGGTGCGCGCCACCTTGTAATACCTGCCGGGCCGGATTGGTTCACGGGCCATCGCCCGGCGCTCCGTCTCCGCCAGCCGCATGATCTCGGCCTCGATCTGCACCGCGATCTCCCGCCAGGTCCGCGGCCGGAACGCCTTGGCGATGCGCGCCGCACAAGCCTCGCGGTAGGGTGCGTCGAAACTCATCCGCTCCACCGCATCGGCCAGCCCGTCGGCCGACCCGGCCTCGAAATAGGTCGCGAACGCCCCGCCCGCTTCCGGCAGGGATGATACGTCGGAGGCGATCACCGGCTTGCCGTAGCAGAGCGCTTCCGTGATCGGCAGTCCCCAACCCTCGTACAGGCTCGGGTAGATGGTGAACTCGCAGGCCTCGTACAGCCCGGTCAGCGCGGCATCCGACAGGTTGGACAGCAGCATTACCCGCTCGGCCAGCACCTTGTCGCGCGCCAGCAGGTCGTGCACCGCCTCGTTCATCCAGCCCTTGCCGCCCACGCACACCAGCCGCGGGACGACGCGTCGGCCACGGCGCCGGATCAGCGCCTGCCAGGCCCGCAACGCGATCAGGTGACCCTTGCGCGGCTCCAGCGTGGCGACCATCAGCACGAACGGGCCCAGGCCCGCCTGCCCGCTGGCTGCCGGGGCGGCCCCTTCCTCCACCGGTTTGCGGAAATCGGCATCCAGCCTCACGACCGCGACATCGGCCGGGCTCACCGGCCGTCCCAACATGCCTGCGACCTGCAGCAAATCGCGCTTGGTCGCCTCCGAGTTCACCAAGAAGGCCTCGGCATGTGGGAATGCGCCGATCACCCAGGCCACAAAATCCTCCGTCAATTGCCGCACATGGTATTGCGGCATGACGATCGGCACGAAGTCATGCACGAACGGGATGTAGCGCAGGCCGCTGCTGTGCCGGTGGCGGCGCAGGCTGAGGAAGAAGTTCGGATGCCCCCAGGACGCACCGAGCGTCACGATGCAGCTGTCCCGCGGGAACTCGAGCGGTTCGGAGAGGGCGAAGTGCAGATGTAGCCGGGTGAGCGCCTGGATCCACTCGGGCGCGTTGCGGTCGCCGCTGGACAGGCTCAGCCGGGCCAGGCTGGCGAACTGGGCAGGGGGGATGTCCAGCCAGCCTTCCCGTTCGTCGTTGTAGCAGCAAATCCGAATCGTTTCGGCCCCGGCGGCGATGCGGTTGGCGATCACCTCGATCTGCATGCGCTGGATGCCGGTGGGCAGCCTGGTATGGCCGAAGAAGCCGATGAGGTCCGAGATGTCGAACACCACGGCGCTTGCGCCCGGCCCAGGCAGGGCAGGGCGGGCATCGGCCTGCAAGCAATCCAACGCCGCGAGCGCTTCCTGCAAGGCGGCCCCGACGTCTGGCGCACCACGGACCGATCCCCGCGACAGCACCGCGTCCAGCGCCTCTCGCGCGGTCCGGATCGCGGCGGCCTCGCCGGTCTCCTCCCGCCGGGTCAGGACCAGGCTCTTCAGCAGCCCGACCATCCCGTCGCGCGCCGGCCCGCCTGACCCTGCGACGATCCGGTGCAGTTCGGTCACCGCGTCCAGATTGTTCGGATCGGCCTCCACCGCCAACGCGTAAGATTGTGCGGCCTTTACCGAGTCGCCGCCGATCTTGAACACATGCCCTAGATGCAGCAGGGCATCACTATCCCCGGGACGCAACTCGATCGCGCGCTTATAGGCGCCGACCGCCTCGCTCGTGGAGCCCGCCTCCTTCAAGGCGTGCCCGAACTGCACCCAGATGTGGGCCAGCCCCGGCGCCCCGTCGAGCGCCGCGCGGTATGCCTCGGCCGACGCAGCCCAGTCGCGCCGGTTGCGCGCCGCGTTGCCGGCGAGGATGTGGTGGTAGGTCGGGCGCGTGACGGGCACGCCCGCTGATTTCTTGACCGAGAATGTGATGCGCACAGGCCATGTCCCGAAGAGTGCCGCGCCCCATCGCAGGGCGGAGCGCCTGGGTCGGGGCCGCTTGGCTGTGGTTGATCCTGGGCACCGACTGTATAGCCAGGGCCCGCCTCCGTCGAGGCAACCCCGTCTTGGAGAGAGCTCGATGTCCGAGCAAACGGCCACCCCGGCCGGCGACGGTCTGGCCCGCTACCGGGTCGCGGTGGACGGCTTCAACCTCGCCATCCCCCGCGGTACCGGGGTCGCGACCTACGCCCGCAGCCTTAGCCAGTGCCTCGCCGGGCTGGGCCACACGGTGGACCTGCTCTACGGCCTCGGCATCGCCGCCGGCGCCAGCCCCGCCATGCGCGAGGTCGAGTTCTTCGACCGGCTGGAGACGGAGCGCGGCGGATGGATGCCGAAATACCCCTCGCTGGTATGGGGCCGCCAAATGCTCGGCGCCTATCGCGGAGCGACCGCGTTCGAGATCGAACTCGCCGGCCGGGTCA
>CAXSEK010000469.1:0-2788 GCA_964235625.1 uncultured Acetobacteraceae bacterium | reverse complement strand
CGATGCTGTGCGCCAAGGCGGTGCTGACGGTGGACGATGCCGGCGGCCCGCTCGACTTCGTCGCGGATGGGGACACCGGCCTGGTCTGCGCCCCCGAGCCGGCTGATCTGGCGGCGGTGCTGGACCGGATGTGGACCGACCGCCGCAGGACGGAGGCCTGGGGCCGGGCCGGGCGGCAGCGTTATGCGGAGTTGGCGCTGTGCTGGTCGGCCGTGCTGGACGGCCTGCTGCACTGATGCGGGTCGCGGTCGCGCTGGCGCGAGCGCCGTTCGTCCAGGAGATCGCCGGGCTGCACGCGGCCAATTTGCGCCGCGCGTTGCGTGCCGCCGGGCACGAGGCGGAGATCGTCTCCATCCCGTTCCAGCCCGGCCCGCCCGAGACGATCGCGCCGCAGATGCTGGCCTGCCGCCTGCTGGACCTGACGGAGAGCATGGGCACCCGGATCGACCGGCTGATCGGCCTGAATTTCCCCGCCTACCTCGTGGTCCATCCGGATAAGGTGCCCTGGGTGTTGCAGCAGGTCCGCAGCGTCTATGATCTGTGGGACCGTCGCGAGGGCGGGCTATATGGCGCGGCGGGCGGGGCGGAGGTGCGGGAGGCGATCCGCACGGCCGACACGCGGCTGATCCCGCAGGCCCGGGCGGTGTTCGCCGGGTCCCGCGCCGTCGCAGACAGATTGCACCGGTGCAACGGGATCGCCGCCGTGCCGCTTTACCCGCCGCCGCCCCTGGCTGGGCGCTACCGTAGCGCGCCCGCCGGCAATTACCTGCTGATGCTGGCCGGGTCGGGCGCCCTGGAGCGGCACGGCCTGGTGCTCGATGCGCTGGCCCGCACGCGCTACCCCGTCCGCATCGTCTTCGCCGGCGATGACGGGCGCTTTGCAGGCCGCGTGGACGACGGCACCGCCTGGCTCGGGCCCGTGACGGAGGAGCGGCGAATTGCGCTGCTGTCCGAGGCCGTGGCCGTGCTGGTTCCCCCGCTGGACGCCGAGGATGCGAGTGCGGCGCTGGAGGCGATGGCCTCCGCCCGGGCCGTGATCACGTGTACGGATAGCGGGGCGCCGCTGGAGGCCGTGGCGCATGGCCGCAACGGGCTGGTGTGCGAGCCGGGTGCGGCGGCGTTGGCGGATGCGATGGACCAGCTCTGGGCTGACTGGACCCAGGCCCGCACCATGGGGGAGGACGGACGCGCCCGGTATGACGCGTTGGGATTGAGCTGGGAGCATCTGGTGCGATGCCTGCTCGGCTGAACCTGTTCACCCCCGTGCCGCCGCAGCGCAGCGAGATCGCCAACCACTCCTTGGTCGTCGCAGAGGCGCTGAGCGAGGTCGCGGAGGTCACGCTGTGGACGGCGCAGCGCGAGCCGCCGCAGGTGAGGCTGGACGTGCCTGTCGTCCGCTTCGACCCGGCGGCGATGGACTGGCCGCGGCTGAACCAGGCGCATGCGAACGTCTACAATATCGGCAACCATGCGGCGTATCACGGCGCGATCTACGACATCGCCCGCCAGGCCCCCGGCATCGTCGTGCTGCACGACCTGAACCTGCAGCATCTGTTCGCCGGCTACTCGCAGACGGGCGAGGCGGGCCGGGCCTTCTACCTGGACAGCATGCTCCGCACCCACGGCCCGGCGGCGCTGGCAGACGCCGAGCGCTTGCTGGCGGGGGAGGCTACGCTCGATGCGGTCGCCGCACGCTGGCCTATGACGGCCGCGCCGTTAGACTCGGCACTGGCCGTGGTGTTGCATAACGCGGCCGAACGCGATGTGCTCGCCAGCCAGACGCGGATGCCGGTGCAGGCCGTGCCACTCGCCTTCCGGTTAGAGCCAGAGCCGCGATGCGCATCCGGCGGTAACACGCTGCGGCTGATCATGTTCGGCTTCTTGGGTTCGAACCGCCGGGTCGGCCAGGTGCTGGACGTGATCGCGGCCTTGCCGGACCAGGATGTGCGGCTGGATATCTACGGTCTGGTCGCCGAGCCCGGGCCGGTCGAGCGGCAGATCGCGGGCCTTGGCCTGGCGGGCCGGGTGACGTGCCACGGCTACGTGCCGGAAGCGGCGTTGCGGGCGGCGCTGCTGCGGGCCGACCTTGCGATCAACCTGCGCTACCCGTCGATGGGCGAGGCGTCGGCCAGCCAGTTGCGGATCTGGAGCGCCGGCCTTCCCTCGGTGGTCACCCGGGTCGGCTGGTATGCCACCCTGCCGGCCGACGCGGTGTTCTTCGTCGAGCCGGAGCGGGAGGCCGAAACCCTGGCCGCGCATTTGGCGGCGCTGCGGCAGGACCCGGCGCGCTTCCACGCGGCCGGCCGCCGCGGCCGCGCGCTGGTGGCGGAGCGGCACCGGCCGGAGCAATACATACGGGCGCTGCTGGATATCGTGGCCCAGATCCCGGCGCTGCATGCGCGGCGGGCGGCGTTTGCCCTATCCCGCCGGGCGGCGCAGCTGGGGATGGAGACGGCAGGGTTCGAGGGCGTGGCGTCGTGCGCAGAGCCGTTGGGCGCTGCGGTGAGCGGGTTGTTCGACCTCCCATCGCAGCGCCGGTTCACAACCCAGGCAGGCAACCTGCGAAGGTCCGATCGGTAACGCCTTCCGCGGGCATGGCGACCCCGGCCGTCGCGTCCACGAACGGGCGGGATCGGGGGGAAATGTTGACCGGGCCCGCGAACCACAGCCCGCAACGCGACCGCACGGGGCCCCCGGACAGCGTCACTACGTTGCGGCGCATCGTCACCGGCCCGGTCGCGTCGTTCACGTTGATGCCGACCTGCGCGCGAGTGACGGCGTTGTCCGT
>CAXSEK010000468.1:0-2795 GCA_964235625.1 uncultured Acetobacteraceae bacterium | reverse complement strand
TGGTCCAGCACCAGGCTGATGCCGATGGTGGCCAGCAGCGGCGCGATCCGCGGCGCCCCGGCCAGCGGACGCAGCCCCAGCCGCTCGATGGCGATCCCCAAGCCCGCGCACACCGCCAGCACGACCACCGCCGTCAGCGCCAGCGGCAGATGCAAATAGGTGAAACACGCCCACCCGACATAGGCACCGACCGCGTAGACGCTGCCATGGGCGAAGTTGATCAGGTGCGACACGCCGAAGATCAACGCCAGCCCCACCGCGAGCAGCGCGTAGATGTTGCCGATGATCAGGCCATTGATGGTGTAGTCCAGCCAGGAGGACACTTAGGTGACGCCTTGCACGGCATGCCACGCCTTGAGCCTGGTATCCACGGGGTAGGGCTGGTGATGTCGAGCGAATGTGGCATCGCCATCCTGCCACACTGGTGCAGCCGGCAGCGTTGGAACGCCGTCGATACCAGGCTCAAGGCCTGGCATGACAGGGATACCCGGTCGAGAAGGCTGTTGCACCTTAGCCAGCCGCCTTCCCTGCGCCGTCCCAAACCGTGAACTTCTGCTCCTTCACCAGCAGCAGCTTGTAGGCCGCCTCGGGCACCCGCCGGGTCACCGGGTCGAACGTGGTAGTGCCGTAGATCACGCTCGGCACGTCCTTGATCTCCATCAGTCCTTTCTGCATCGCCTCGCGCGTCGTGCCGTAGCGGTCGCACAGGGCGGCGAACAGCACCATCGTGTCGTAGGCGCCGGCGCTGAAGCTGTCCGGCTCTGCGTCGTATTTAGCGCTGTACGCCTTCACGAACGCCTGCACCTCGGGCCGCGGGTCACCGGGGAAGAACGTGCTCATGACGTAGTCGCCCTCCACGCCGGCGCCGCCTAGCTCGATGAACTTGGGCGAGTAGTTGCTCGTCCCGGCCAGGATCGGCAACGCCAGCCCGGTGTCCCGCGCCTGCCGGCTGATGAGGGCGCCGTCCGCATAGTAGGACAGCAGCACCAGGCCGTCCGGCTTGCTGTCCCGCGCGCGCACCAGGGTCGGGCGGAAATCCTGCTCGGCCGAGAGGTAGCCTTCGGTCGCTACCACCTCCATCCCCAGGCCCGGCGCCGCCTTCAGGAACGCGTCCTTCGCCGTCCGCCCCCAATCCGTGTTCAGGTGCAGCACCGCCGGGCGCTTGAAGCCGAGCTTGCTGGCGAACCCGGCCAGCACTGGCTGCTCCTTCGCCTGGTCGGTGGAGTTGGACCACATGCGGTCGCCGCCCTTGGTGAAGTCCGGGTGCGAGTTGGTGAAGCCGAACTGCACCAGGCGGGCGCGCTGGTAGATCGGCGAGGCGGCCATCGAGGCGGGGGAGGAGAAATCACCGAGCTCCATGATGATGTCCGGATTGGCGACGAATTTCTGCGCTACCGCCACCGATTGCCGCGGGTCGGACTGGCTGTCCTCGAATACATACTGGATCGGCCGCCCTTTCACCCCGCCGGCGCCGTTGATCCCTTCCAAGGCGAGGTCGAACCCGCGCTTCCACTGCGCGCCGTACTGCGCGTTGGGGCCGGTGAGCGGGCCGCTGACGCCGGCGGTGATCGGCTCGGCGGCGAAGGCGGGCCACGCGGGGAGGCTGGCGGCGGCGGCGAGCAGGGTGCGGCGTGCGAGGGCCATGGCCGGTCTCCGGAGGGGATGCTGCGATGCGGCGACGCTAAGCAGCGCTGGGCAGGGGCACAAGCGCGGCGTTCAGGCCGGCTTGTGCCAGACGGCGAATTGGCCGTCCCTCACCACTAGGTCAACGCTGGAGGGATGGCTCACCCGGCGCGTCGCCGGGTCGAAGGTGACGCTGCCGAACAGCACGCTCGGCACGTCTCGCACCTTGGCCAGCCCATCACGGATGCCCTGCCGCCCCGTGCCGAATTGGCGCATCACGGTGGTGGCGACCACCATCGCGTCATACGCGCGCGCATTGTAGCTGCCGGGCTCGGTGCCGTATTTGGCGCGGAAATCCTGCACGAACCGCTGCACGACCGGGCTCGAGTCGCCTGGGAAGAAGTTCGCGTTGGTATAGACGCCGTCCACCGCCGCCCCGCCCAACTCCAGGAACTTGGGGGAGTAGACCGAGCCCGTCGCCACCACCGGCTGCGCCAGCCCCATATCCCGCGCCTGGCGCACCACCTGAGCGCCGTCCGGGTAGTACGCGATCAGGATCAGCGCCTCCGGCCCGGCGTCACGCACCCGCACCAGGGTCGAGCGAAAATCCTGCTCGTTCGGCAGGTAGCCCTCGCTCGCGACCACCGTGGCCCCGCGCTCGGCGGCGGCGCGCAGGAAGATGTCCTTGCTGGTGCGGCCCCAATCGCCGTTGATGAACACCACGCCGAGCTTGCGGTAGCCCAGCCGCGTGATTGCGTAGTCGGCCAACACCGGCATGTCGTCCGCCTGGTTCGGCGCGTCGGACCACATGTAGTCCCCGCCCTTGGTGAAGTCGGGGTGGGAGTTGGTGAACCCGAACTGCACCAGCCGGCCGCGCTGGTAGATCGGCGAGGCGGCCATCGACGCAGCCGAGGAGAAGTCCCCAAGTTCCATCGCCACCTGGTCGTTGCCGACAAAACGCTGCGCGATGGCCACGGCCTGCCGCGGGTCGGACTGGCTGTCCTGGAAATCGGTCGTCACGGGGCGCCCCGAGATGCCGCCGGCGCCGTTGACCTGGGCCAGCGCCAGGCCGAACCCGCGCTGCCAGTCGGCGCCGTACTGTGCGTACTGGCCGGTGAGCGGGCCGCTGACTCCGACCACGATGGCAGCTTCGGCGGCGTGGGCGGTCAGCG
>CAXSEK010000467.1:0-2800 GCA_964235625.1 uncultured Acetobacteraceae bacterium | reverse complement strand
GGTCGGCCGGCTCCTCCCGCAGCATGACCGTGGTCTCGCCGCGCAGGATCGGGCGGGCACGTTCAGTCACCAGGGCCAGGCCAGCGCGCTCGCCCTCGCCGCGCTGCAAGGCGCCGATCGCGACTAGCTGGCGGATCACGCCGCGCCAAAAGCCGTCGCTCTGGTCGGCGCCGGCGCCGTAGGTCGGCAGGCGGTCGTGGTTGTGTTTCTCCACCATGGGTGTGCGCTCGCCACGCAGCACGGCGGCGATGTGCAGTGCGCCGAACATCTGCCCGGTGCGGTAGATGGCGGACAGCACCTTCTGCGCCGCGACCGTGCCGTCAAACAGACGGGCCGGGTTGGCGCAGGTGTCGCAGTGGCCGCATGGCTCTGCCAAGTCCTCGCCGAAGCAGCCGAGCAGGGAGCGGGTGCGGCACTCCGGCGTCTCGGTCAGCGCGATCATCGCTTCCAACCGGGACGCCTTGACCCGGCGTTCGGCTTCCGGGGCGGTGGACTGCTCCAGCCAGTGCCGGGCCCGGACGATGTCCTCGCCGCCGTACAGCAGCAGGGTGTCCGCCCGATCGCCGTCGCGGCCGGCGCGGCCGATCTGCTGATAGTAGGATTCGGGGCTGTCCGGCATGTCCAGGTGCACGACGAAGCGCACGTCCGGCCGGTCGATCCCCATGCCGAACGCGATAGTGGCGACCATCACCACCGGCTCGCCGGAGCGGAATCGGGTCAGTGCCACCCGCTTCTCCATCGGTGACAGGCCGGCGTGGAACGGGATCGCCGGGTGGCCGGCGGTCTTGAGGGTTTGCGCCACCCGGTCGGTCTTGTTGCGGCTACCGCAATAAACGATGCCGGCCTGCCCCGGGCGGCGCTTGAGGAAGGCGGCGAGCTGCGCGCCCTCGCCGGATTTGGGCTGGGCCGCGATGTGCAGGTTACGGCGGTGGAAGGAGGCGGCGAACACGGCGGCGTCCGCCATGTCGAGCGCCTGGAGGATGTCGTCCCGGGTGCGGGGGTCGGCGGTGGCGGTCAGCGCGATGCGCGGCACGCCGGGGAAGTCCTGCCGCAGCCGCTTGAGCATGCGGTATTCCGGCCGGAATTCGTGCCCCCAGGCGCTGACGCAGTGCGCCTCGTCCACAGCAATCAAGGCGAGCTCCTGACGCCACAGCCGCTCCAGCGTGCCGCTCATCATCAGGCGCTCGGGCGAGACGTAAAGCAGATCCAGCGTGCCGTCCGTCAGCGCGCGGGACACGCGGGAGCCCTCCTCCGGCACTACTTCCGAATGCAGGGCTCCGGCCGAAACGCCCAGTTGGCGCATCGCCGCCACCTGGTCGTCCATCAGGGCGATCAGCGGCGAGACGACGACCGCGACCCCGTGCCGGACCAGCGCCGGCACCTGGTAGCACACGCTCTTGCCGCCGCCGGTCGGCATCAGTACCAGCGCGTCCCCGCCGGCCACCACGCGCGCCACCGCCTCGGCCTGTAGGCCGCGGAACGCGGGGAAGCCGAAAACGCGGCGCAGCACGTCAAGCGGGGTCTCCCCGACGCTGGCGCCGTCAGGCATCGGCGTTACGGCACGCCAATGTCGATCTCGACCCGGCGGCGCTCAACGCCGGGCTGGCTGTTCGGCGGGGTGCCGACGGCGGCGAGCTGGATCCGGTTCGGGTCCACGCCGTCCTGCTGCAGCTGAAGCGCCACGGCATTGGCGCGAGCCTTGGACAGGTCGATGTCCCTCTGGGCCGAGCCGGCACTGTCGGCATAGCCGCTAACCCTGACCGACGTCAGGGGATAGCTCCTCGCCGCGGCGGCGGCTGCGGCGACGATCTCCCCCGAGGTCGCGTCAAGGCTGGATGAGAAGCCGTCGAAAAACAGGGCGAAGCTGCGGAGAGGCGGCTGCTGGGCGCAGGCCGAGAGGGCGAGTAGGCCCATGCCGAGGATGAGGCGGCGCATGAGGAAGACTCCGTTGATAATGATTGCCTAGCAGACTCGCGCCCGCCAGCCCCGTCAACGGGGAGGAGCGCCCGGAGCCATGCAGAAAGGCATAGCCCGCCGCTATGCCATCAAAAAACGCTGTCTGCGTTATGCCGCCGCAGCGACGGCGTGGCCGCCGGACAACCGCCAGATCCGGTCGAGCGTCTCCACCCCGGTCAGCCGATGGGTTATCAGCAGCAGCGTGCGGCCGGTGGGCAAGGCCGCCAGAGTCTGCAGGAAGGCGCGCTCGGTTTGGGCGTCCAGCCCCGAGGCTGGTTCGTCCAGGATCAGGATGGGGGCGGCGGAGAGCAGGGTGCGGGCCAGGGCGATGCGACGCCCCTGCCCGCCCGACACGCGCGCACCTGCCTCGCCGAGCCAGGTATCCAGCCGGTCGGGGAGGCCACGGACGAACTCGCCCACCTCGGCTTCGTCCAGCGCGCGCCATAGGGCGGCCTCGTCCGCGTCGGGGCGGCTGAGAAGCAGGTTGGCGCGGATCGTGTCGTCGAACAAATGCGTGGCCTGGGACAGCACGCCGAAGCGGCTGCGTAGCGCGGTGGCCGAGAGATCGGCGATATCGGTCCCACCGAGCAGAATTCGGCCGGCCTGCGGTGCGGCGACGCGCAGCAGCAGGGCGGCCAGGGTGGACTTGCCGGCGCCGGACGGGCCGAGCACGGCGACGCGGCTGCCCTGGGGTATCTCCATCGTGAGGCCGTCGAACACCTTCGGCCGGTCCGGCTGCCAGCCGAACTGCACGCCTTCGATCCGGATGGTCGTGGCGACGGGCAGCGGCGCCGGGTCGGCGGGCTCGGGCCAGGTCGCATCGCGCAGGGCATTGTCGGGCATA
>CAXSEK010000466.1:0-2812 GCA_964235625.1 uncultured Acetobacteraceae bacterium | reverse complement strand
GCTTTCAGTATGTTCATATTTGATGAAGCTTCATTCTGATAGATACGGCGAATAATTTAGAACAAATTCTTGACCATTTAAGTAAGCCATCGTGCGAAACCAGACGACCAATGATACACGGATCTTGACCGATTTTGGGGCAAGTGGTCCAAGGAATTCGTGCACCTCGACCGGCTTGGTCTTCTTGGGCTGCTCATCACCCACCTGCCTGTCGGCAGGTGCCACGACAATCGGCCCACGCCGCTTTGATCGCCGCGTGATGACCGGAAGGATACCGGCGACGCCAGCGAGCGGGAAAGGCCGACATCGCTGAACGTCATGAAGCCTGGCACGCAACCCAGTTCTGACCCCGAGCCTTCCAGTGCTTGTCGAAGAGGCCGCACCCTCGACCAGGATCGCCTGGCTGCGTGGCCGCCTCACGTGGTGCACCCTGCCAGACAGCGGCCCCGCACATCACTGGAAGACTGAGAGGGCCGCCAGCACCTTGCGCCTGGACGACATGCCCGCGCCCGCGATACTGACACGCCGATAATCTGGCCAGCGTTCCAGCTCTATGCTGAGCAGGTCCTCGTGCCCGTACTGGATCGCGCAGATATAGTTGTCATGAACAACCCGTTCGTCAGAAAGAACAGTGAAGCGCTCCGCATCATCACGAGTATAATCTTGTGCTATCTGCCGTCCCGTTCACCCGACCTAAACCGATTTCGGGTTCAAGACCATCCCGCAAAATATCGTAGCATGTGTCACCGTAGACTCTTAATTATAGCTTAAAACATATCACAAAGATCTACACAAAAAGACAAATCTATTATTACTATAAGTGCAAGCCACGCTTGCCATGGCCTGTATTGTTTTCCTCCGCACAGCTCCGGTTCCAGTGTGATCTCAACCCTGAGCCATCTCACCGCACTAGGCCAGATCGGAACAACACGCCGACTCGGGCAAGGCATGGTGCCCAGGGGCGGAGTCGAACCACCGACACTGCGATTTTCAGTCGCATGCTCTACCAGCTGAGCTACCTGGGCATCCCCGGACCACGCCGGACCTGTGATCTAGCGCAGCGACGGCGCCTGATCAAGCCGCCTGTCAGACCCGGAATCGAGAGTGTCGCGCGGCCCGAATCAGCCCACGCCATCAGCCTCAGCCGGGCATGGCGGAACATCGCGCCCCGCCCCGCCGCACCCACGCCGCCCGGCAGTCCCGCAGACGATCCCCCGCCTCCGCGATGTCCGGCTCCGCCCACAGCGCGCCGGGGAAACGCTCGTAGACGCCCTCCGTGTCCAACGGCACCACCAGCCGCGAGCCCACGGGACGCAGCTGCGGCCGTGCGGCGATGTCGGGCGCCAGGCCCCAGCCGGTCGCCACCACCTCGACCCCCGCCTGCGCCGCCTCCGCGAGATTAAGCCCGTAGCCCTCGCTGCGATGCAGCGACACGTAGGCGTCGATCACCCCGTAGAACTCGCGGATCGGGCAGGCCACCACCGCCGTGTCCCACACCAGGATGCGCCCGTCGTCACCCGCATAGCTGACCAAGTGCTCGAACAGCCTGCGATGCCGCGCAACGTCGTGGCACCGCACCACGAGCCGCACTTCGCCCCCCGAGCCTGCAGGGCCGCCGCCGGCCTCGCGGAACGCGGCCCGGAACGCGTCGATCGCCCCGCACGGGTTCTTGCGGGCATAGTTCGACGCGAACGAGAAGGACGTTCCCGCCACGAACGTCGCCGCCGGAAACCCCAGCCGATGGCGCGCCCCCATCCGCTCCTCGGCGGAGATCGCCGGCAGCGGCGCCCGGTCGACCGCGTGCGGCACCACCCGCACCGGGCCGTCGAACTCCGGCAGCCCACGGAGCATCGCCTCCGCCACGAACGGCGAGGGCACCCAGATCTCGTCGGCCAGCCCCGCGCAGGCCCGCCACTCCGGCGACACCACGGTCAGCTCCCAGGCCCAGTACCCGACCACCGCCACGCCCTCGAGCGCCTGCGGATCGAACAGCGCCAGCGCCCTCGCGAAATCCGGAGGGTTGATGTGCACGACCACCTCGCCGGCCTTCCAGGCCGCCAGCACGGACAGGTCGGACCCTGCCGTGGTGTGGAGGTTGGACGTGATCGCCAGCCCCGGCGTGAGGTCGAGTTCCAGCACCTCGACGCCGCGGGCACGCAGGTCCAGCACCATCAGCTCCGCGCCACGCTGCAGCCCGCACCGCGAGCTGAACAGCCCGGCCACGGCGACACGAGTGCCGGCGGGATGCCGCCGCGGCCGGTTGCGCAACGGCTGGAGCCGACGATCCTGCTGCACGAGCCCCGGATCGGCCAGCCGCGCCGACTGCGCCCGATGCTCCAGGAACAGCCGCAGCCCGTCCGCGCCGCCCACGACCATGCGGCGCAACGGGGCGGGAAGCCGTCTGACAAGACCGATGGACAAGCGGACACCACCCCTGAAAGGACCTGGCCTCCCTCTACCATGACGCCGCCGAACCCGGCATCACCGTTGCGACGCACCGCAGGAGGCCCCCCCTGTCCGCCCGGACAGCAGCCCCCGGGGCCGGAAAGCCCGCCGTCCCGCCCCCGCCGGCCTTGCACCCACAGGCAGCGGCACGCCGTCCGTCGCCCCTGTCCCGGCCTGCGACAGCATCCGATCCCTACACCTTGCGGGTGTGATCTCCGCCACAGTGCGCGCACTGCCAACGTTCGGACAGCACGCCCTGGTCGGAGCAGGCCACCTCGCGGGAGAAGAGGTAGGCGGCCTGCGTGCCGCACCACGGACAACGGTGAAGCCGGTGCGTGACGTAGGTGGACGAACCAGGCTCGCGATC
>CAXSEK010000465.1:0-2812 GCA_964235625.1 uncultured Acetobacteraceae bacterium | reverse complement strand
CTGCATCCGCGCCTGCTGCTGCTGGACGAGCCGACCGCCGGCATGAACGAGAGCGAGACGGCGGAGATGACGGTGATCATCGGCCGGCTGAAGGCGGAGGGTCACAGCATCCTGCTGATCGAGCACAAGCTGGACCTGGTGATGCGCCTATCCGACCGGGTGATCGCCATGGATGACGGCCGCATCATCGCGCAGGGCGCGCCCAACGCCGTGCGCACTGACCCGGCGGTGATCGAGGCGTACCTCGGCCACCGTGCCCTGGGTGGCGTGCCGGCATGACGGAGCCGCTGCTGAGCCTCATCGGGATCGACACGTTCTACGGCCCGGTGCAGGTGCATTTTGGCCTGACCCTCTCGGTGCAGCCCGGGCAGATCGTCTGCCTGCTCGGCGGCAACGCCAGCGGCAAGTCCACCACCATGAAGGTGATCCTGGGCCTGCTGCAGCCGCGCGCCGGGCAGGTGCGCTTCGACGGGCAGGACATCACCGGGCTGCCCACGCCCGCCATCATCCGCCGCGGCATCGGCAGCGTGCCCGAGGCGCGGCGGCTGTTCGGGGCGATGACGGTGCGCGAGAACCTGCTGATGGGCGCCTTCGCCCGCACCGGCAAGGCCGAGATCGCGCAGGATCTGGACCGCATGCTGGAGCTGTTCCCCCGCGTGCGGCAGCGCCTGGCGGCGCGAGCCGGCACGCTCTCGGGCGGGGAGCAGCAAATGGTGGCGATGGCCCGCGCGCTGATGGGGCGCCCGCGCCTGCTGTGCATGGACGAGCCGACCATGGGCCTGTCGCCGCTGTTCGTGGACCGGGTGCTGGAGCTGATCGGCACCGTGAGCCGAGAAGGTGTGACCGTGTTCATGGTGGAACAAAACGCCAGCCTCGCCTTGCAGATCGCCCACCATGCCTACGTCTTGCAAACCGGCCGCATTATCTTGGAGGGGCCGGCGGCCGAGCTGGCCCGCAACCCACGGATCCGCGACGCCTACCTGGGCGGCCCGGACGCGAAGGAGACCGCCGCGTGACCCACATGCCCGGGCTGCTGGCCCCCACGCCCCGCCAGGCCGAGATCATGTCGTTGGCGGACGGCCTCGCGCAGAAGTTCAGCCCCCGCGCCGACGAGGGCCGCTTTCCGCAGGAGAACTATCTCGAGCTGCACGATGCCGGGTACGACCGGCTGATGATCCCGACGGCGTTCGGCGGCGGCGGCGCGGACGTGTTCGACATGGTGCTGGCGCAGGAGGTGCTCGCCCGCGGCGACGCCTCCACCGCGCTGGTAACGGGGATGCTGATCAGCGTATTAGGCAAAGCCTACGAAGCCCGCGCCTGGCCGGACGCCGTGCTGGCGGACGTGTCGCACCAGGTGGTGGCGGAGGGCGGCATGGTGAACAACTGCGTCACCGAGCCGGAGTTGGGCTCCATCTCCCGCGGCGGCGTGCCCTCGATGCGGGCGGAGCGAGCGCCGGGCGGCTGGCGGCTGCATGGCCACAAGATCTTCGTCACCGGTGCGCCGGCGTTAAAATGGCTGGTCACCGCCGCCATGCTGCCGCCGGAGGAGGGTGCGCCCCAGGGCACGCTGTGCAGTGCCATCGTGGAGGGCGGCTCGCCCGGCCTGCGCATCGTGGACACGTGGAGCGGCAGCCTGGCCCTGCGCGGCTGCGGCAACAGCGACGTGTTCTATGACGGCGTGTTCGTGCCGGACGAGCGCATCGTCGAACGCGTCGTCATTGGCGCCGGCGGCCGCAACCGGCCCGGCACCAATGGCTGGGCCCTCCCCATCGCCGCCGTATACCTGGGCGTCGGCCAGGCCGCGCTGGACGCCGCCTGCGCCTACGCGCGGGAGCGTGTGCCGCCATCGCTGGGCCGCCCGATCGCGGAACAGCCGCACATCATCCAGTGGATCGGCGAGATGGAAGCCGTGCTCGGCGCAGCCCGGGCCGTGCTGCACGAAACGGCGCGCGCATGGGTGGACCACCCGGACCTGCGCGGCAGCCTGGGAGCGCGGATCGGCATGGCGAAATACCTGTGCACCAACGCCGCCTGCGAGGCGACGGAAAAGGCGCTGCGGGTGGCGGGCGGCTTCAGCCTGACCAAGGGATTGCCGCTGGAGCGGTATTTTCGCGACGCGCGGGCCGGGCTGTTCCAGCCGCCGCAGGATGATCTGGCGCTCGGGCAGATTGGGCGGGCGGCGTTGGCGCGGGTATAACGAGCCTTCTCCCCCTTGGGAGAGGTTGGGTGAGGGACCTAGCCGCGCGCACCCAGCGAATTTTGTGCCCGAAGCTCCCTCACCCCGGCCCTCTCCCAGAAGGGGGAGAGGGAGAAGAGGAGTAGGGGTGCAACGATGACGTTCCATTCGCTCTACCGGCACGGCTTCGCCAGGGTGGCCGCGTGCGTGCCTAACAGCACCGTCGCGGACCCTGCGGCCAATGCCGAGGCCATTCTCGCCCTCGCCCGTGACTGCGATGCGCAGGGCGTGGGGCTGGCCGTGTTCCCCGAGCTCGGCCTGTCCGGCTACGCGATCGAGGATCTGCTGCAACAGGACGTGCTGCTGGCCGCCACCGAACACGCGCTCGCCACGCTTTCGCGCGCGACCGAGACGCTGCTGCCGGTGCTGGTGGTGGGGTCGCCGCTGGTGCAGCGCGGGCGGCTGTTTAATGCGGCGGTCGTGCTGCATCGCGGGCGGATCCTGGGTGCCGTGCCCAAAATCCACCTGCCGAACTACCGCGAGTTCTACGAACGCCGCCATTTCGTCTCCGGCGACGGAGTCGTCAACGAGGCGATCCAACTCGCCGGGCAGAGCGTGCCGTTCGGGACGGACCTG
>CAXSEK010000464.1:0-2817 GCA_964235625.1 uncultured Acetobacteraceae bacterium | reverse complement strand
GCCGTCAGGGCGGGCTCCGCCTCCAGCCAGGCCAGAAGCTGGTCATGCACCGTATCCAGCATCGAGGGCCGCACGATCGGCTTCACCCGGACGTAGCGGCGCCGGTGCGTGGGCCGCTGTTCCCCGTCAGCCCACGCCACCTTCAGGCTCGCCGTGAACAGGGCGAGGTCGAGCGGGGCCGAGGTCTCGGCGCGTCCTGCCGCAATACCGCGCTCGTCCACCCGCCTGCCAAGCTCCATCTGCGCGGCACGAAGCCCGGCCAGCAACAGGACAGGGTCGGCCTCCGCCAGCATGGCGCGCAGGCGCGACTTGTCGCCGTCCGACACCGCCGAATGCGCCAGGGCACGCATCACCGGCGGCTCCGGCGCATGGGTGCGCTTGATGACCCGCGCACCCTCACGCCGCTTCTCCCGCAGCTTGAACGAGGGCTGGAACAGGTTGCCGTGCAGTCGCGCCGAGGCATACAGCCGTCCAAGGCTCTCCCTGGCCAGCACGCCCTCGAACCGCCCGCAGCCGACCAAGCGCCGGACGATCGCTCCGTTCTTCTGCTCCACCCAGGCCTGGTCGTTCTTGCGGTAGGTGCGCGAGCGCGTCACCTCCAGGCCCTGCGTCCGGCACCAGCCCACGACGAGGTCGTTCATGAACAGGCTGCCGTCGTCGAAGTCCACGCCGCGCAGCGCAAACGGGAACAGCTCGCGCGCACGGGCGAGGCCATGCACGACCATCTCGGCCTCGCGCACCACGACCGGGATGCACTCCGTCCAGCCCGTCGCCACGTCCGTCAGCACCAGGGTCTGTATGAACGCGCCCGACACGGTCGTGCCGTCGTGCGCCACGAAGTCCACCTCGACCCAGCCTGGCTGCGGATTGCCCTAGTCGTTGAACGTCCTGATCGGCACGCTGCGCCGCACCGCCGAGCCGAACCCCGCTGGACGGCGCCGTCCGCTTCCAGCAGCAAGACGCACTCCGGCGAGCAGGCGATCGATCGTGGCGGCACTCACACTCAGCAGCTTCGCCCGTGTTGCCTCGTCAAGCGTGACCCGGCCATGCCGCTCCAGGGCAGGTAGCAGCACGGCGATCATCGGCTGCAGCCGCTTCGAGCAGACGCGGTCTGCGACCTCCCACAACTGGACCAGTGCATCCCGGATCTCGGTGCCGTAGATCCGCCCCCGCAGCGGTTCGATTGCCGGTCGATCGTCGGCAGCAGGTCTGGCGGCCCGTTTGCCTCCCTCGGACAGAAGCCGGATCGCATGCTTGTGGTGATAACCGGTGATGGCCGCGAACTCGTCGAGGGACGCGACCGCTCCACCCGGCTCCCACCGTGGTAGCGCTCGTGGACCGCAGCCACCAACTCCGCCCTGGTCGTCATGCTGATCCACCTTGCCACTTTGGTGCCTCCTGTCCCGCCGCCGCCCGGTAGCAAACCACCTGAGGCAACGACGAGCGCCGGTAGCAATCAACGTGAGGCAATGCGGGATGGGTTCCTGATGTCGCTTGATACCCGGTCCACGTTGACGATCGGCTGGTAGTGCAGAAGGAACTGCTCGTCGGCCAGGGCCGTCCGCAGATCGCTTTCTAGGTCGCACCGTTCCCGGGACGGATGATCCTGGCGGTACTCGTGGGAAAGGTCGCAGCAGGGCGGGTCATCCGTCCCGGGCACCGGCGCGGAAGCGGCGGCGTCAGCCCAGGAGGTCTCCTCCAGGCTCGGCGCGGGCGCTGTCGCGTCGGCCCCCGCCGGCGGCTCCCGCCCTCGTTCCACCGTCTCCGACCGTTCCTCCTCGATCCGGTTCCGCCCGTTCTCCTTGGCCTTGTAGAGCGCCACGTCTGCGCGCTCGAGCAGCGACACCGCCGTGTCCCCGGCCCGCAGGAAGGCCAGGCCGCCGCTCGAGGTGACGGTCCGCTCCGCATCGCCGAAGACGTAGGGCGCGTCGGTAATGGCCGACCGGATGGCCGACACCCGCCCGGCAAGCGCGTCCGGATCCCCGGGTAGCAGGAGGAGAAACTCCTCGCCGCCGTAGCGCCCGACTGCTTCGGGCGAGCGGACCACACCGCCGAGCCTGCGGCCGAAGGCGGCGAGAACCTCGTCGCCCGCGATATGGCCGAAGCCGTCGTTGATACGCTTGAAGTGGTCGATGTCGCACAACAGGACGGCGAGCGGTATTTCCATCTGCAGCGCCGCCGCGATCGCCCCCTCCAGCGCGCCCATGATCGCGCGCCGGTTGGCAAGCCCGGTCAGTGCGTCGGACATGGCTAGACGCTCCAGTTCGCGCCTGGCCTGCTCGATCTCGGCCGTGCGCGTGCTTACCACCTGCTCAAGACGACGCTGGTCGCGTAGCAGCATCCGCATCCGCACCTGCCACGTCCCGACCAGTACGCCCGTGGCGGCGAACCCGCACAGCCCGTAGAACCACCAGCGTTGCCACCACGGCGCGCGAATGTGGATTGTGAAGCCAATCTCGGCGGAGGTGATGCCACGAAGAGCGTCCAGAGCGACCAGCTCGAAGCGCAGCTCACCCGCAGGAAGATTCGGATAGCGGACTTCGCGCCCGCTGGTGCTATTCCAGCCGGTGTCGAGCCCGCGCACCCGGTAGCGGAAGGTGACGCCGCGGCCGCAAGAATAGTCGAGATCGACGAAGCGGATCACGAACGGCTCCGGGCTCCAGTCGGCATGGGCGTCCTGCGACACCGGCAGCGCCCGCTTGCCCAGCGACACGCTGGTGACAACTGGATGTAGCGTCACCTGCGGTTGCGGCCGCGCCGGATCGATCAGGTGCGACAGACCGTGGCTGGTGCCGAACCACATCGAGCCGTCGGCGT
>CAXSEK010000463.1:0-2839 GCA_964235625.1 uncultured Acetobacteraceae bacterium | reverse complement strand
ACTACAACGACATGGCCGCCCGCATCGACGACCCGGCGCTGGAGGTGACGCCGGACAGCGTGCTCGTGCTGCGCTCCGCCGGGCCGATCGGCGCGCCGGGCATGCCGGAATGGGGCATGCTGCCGATCCCGAAGAAGCTCCTGCAGCAGGGCGTGCGCGACATGGTGCGCATCAGCGACGCCCGGATGAGCGGCACGTCCTACGGCACCTGCGTGCTGCACGTGGCGCCCGAGAGCGCCGTGGGCGGGCCGCTCGCTTTGGTGCGGACTGGCGACATGATCATGCTGGACGTGCCCGCCCGCAGCATCACGTTGGACGTGAACGAGGCGGAGCTGGCCACGCGCCGCACCGCTTGGGTGCCCCCGCCACCACGGTTCGCGCGGGGCTGGGGCAAGCTGAGTGCGGACCAAATCAGCCAGGCCAATGACGGGTGCGACTTCAAGGTGCTGGAGGGAACCGCGCCGACGGCGGAGCCGGAAATCCACTAGAAAACACCGACTCGCGCCTAATTTTCCTCCCTCTCCCTTTTCTGGGAAAGGGCTGGGGTGAGGGAGCTTGGGACCCGTGGTAGGTGGATCGTTTGTGCGCGCTCGGTCCTCACCTCGGCCCTCTCCTGTGAAGGACGGGAGAGGGAGCAGCGCGATCCAGCCCGAACACCGTCCACGCGTTCGTGGGGCCGACTGCCCTGCGATCGTGCACGCGTCGAACCAGGTGGCAGCATGGTCGATGTTCTCGAACGGCCCGTCGGCGGAGAACAGGATGCGGTCGGCGCCGATCTCCAGCATGGCGTCGACTAGGGTCTGGGTGCGCACGGCGGAGGCGATCAGTGGCCGGCGCTGCTGTCTGCCAGGCCATTGCCCATTAGGAGGCTGAGCTCGCCGGGCCGGTCGCTGTACTCGCGCATCGTGCGATAGGGAATGGCGGTGATCTCGGTGATGGCGTTCAGCTTCGCGGCGGTGTCGAGCGTGCTGAAGCGGCGGGCTTCCGGCCGGCGCTCGTAGAGCGTGCCGATCGCCCGCAGCGTGCGTTGCGGCACGATGCCCAACACGCGGATGTGCTCGGGGGTGACATCGGCCGGGGTGAGGGCGCGGGCCGGCATCGTGGCGGTAAGCGGCTTCGGCGGCTCGCGCGTACCCCGCGCCCGGGGGGCGGAGGCCTCCGTCTCCGGCGGCGTGGTGGTGAGGTCGCTTGCCGCGAACTCCAGCTCCGCACCGTTGTCCTGGGCGATGAACACGCGGTCCCGTCGCACTCCAGCACGGTGCCGCTATGCTGGCCGTTGCGGTGCCAGACGCGCTGTCCCTCCGAAACCATTGCGTGCACCCTCCGCACGGCGGCAGACGGGCCGCGGCGATGAACGCTCTTTGGCACCGCCCGGCCCTCCCGGCGAGTGGCGCCCCTGGAACCCGGCCCCGACCACCGTTACATCGCCATCCATGAGCCTCCTCGTCATCGACGACGTCACCCTGCGCATGGCCGGCCGCCCGTTGCTCGAGCACGCGACGCTGCGGGTGGATTCGGGGCGGCGTATCGGCCTGGTGGGGCGCAACGGCGCCGGCAAGTCCACCCTGCTGAAGGCTATCGCTGGCGAGGTGGGGCTGGACGGTGGCTCCATCCACCTCGCCGCCACGGCGCGCATGGCGCAGGTCCGGCAGGAGGCGCCGGCTGGCCCGGCCACCCTGCTCGACACGGTGCTGGAGGGTGATCCCGAGCGGCTGCATCTGCTGGCGGGGGCGGAGGCAGCGACCCCTGCCCGGCTCGCCGAGCTGCATGAACGCCTGCGCACCATCGGCGCCGACGCCGCCCCGGCGCGTGCCGCCGCGATCCTCGCCGGGCTCGGGTTCGACACGGCGGCCCAGGGGCGCGCGGTGGGCGAGTTCTCCGGCGGCTGGCGCATGCGGGTGGCACTCGCCACGGCGCTGTTCGCGCAGCCCGATCTGCTGCTGCTGGACGAGCCGACCAACCACCTCGACCTGGAGGCCACGATGTGGCTGGAGGGCTGGCTGGCCCGCTTCCCCGGCGCCTGCGTGATCGTCAGCCACGACCGCGGGCTGCTGGACCGCGCGGTGGAGGCGATCGCGCATCTGGACCAGCGCCGCCTGTCGCTCACACCCGGCGGCTACACCGAGTTCGTCCGCATCCGCACCGAGCAGGCCATGCAGCAGGCCCGCGCGGCGGAGCGCATCGCCGCCCAGCGCGCCCACATGCAGGCCTTCGTCGACCGCTTCCGCGCCAAGGCCACCAAGGCGCGCCAGGCGCAATCTCGCCTGAAGGCGCTGGAACGGCTGCCGGCGATGGAGAGCGTGGTGGAGGAGCACGCGACCCGCTTCGCCTTCCCCGAGCCCGCCCAGCTCGCCCCGCCGATCCTGCAGCTGGAGCGGGTGGATGCCGGGTATGACGGCCGGCCGGTGCTGCGCAATGTGAGCCTGCGGCTAGACATGGAGGACCGGGTGGCCCTGCTCGGCGCCAACGGCAACGGCAAGAGCACGCTGGCCAAGCTGCTAGCCGGGCGGATGGAGCCGCTCGCCGGCCGGATGCAACGCAGTGCCAAGCTGCGGGTCGGCTACTTCGCACAACACCAGGCGGAGGAGCTGGTCAGCGGCGAGTCGGCGGTGGACCATATGGGCCGGGCCATGCCGCGCGCGTTGCCGCCGGCGGTGCGGGCGCAGCTGGCGCGGTTCGGGCTGGATGCCGACCGGGCGGATACGCCGACCGCCCAGCTCTCGGGCGGCGAGCGCGCGCGGTTGCTGCTGGCGCTCGCCACGCGGGAGGCGCCGCAACTGCTGATCCTGGACGAGCCGACCAACCATTTGGACATCGACGCGCGGGAGGCGCTGGTGCG
>CAXSEK010000462.1:0-2842 GCA_964235625.1 uncultured Acetobacteraceae bacterium | reverse complement strand
CCCGTAGGATTGCGGCACGTAGCCGATGGCGCGCGCGTGGGGCGGCAGCGCGGCCAGGTCGCGGCCGTCGAGTGTCAGCACCGTGCGATCCGCCCGGTCCAGCCCGGCGATCAGCCGCAGGGTCGCCGACTTTCCCGAGCCGGACGCGCCCAGGATGCACAGCCGCTTGGCCGCAGTCTGCCAGGCGACGTCCAGGGTGAAGCCGTTCTGCCGGCGCAGGAAGGCGAAGTGCAGCATCCGGCTCGATGCCGGGTCTGGCCGCGAGGCTGCGGCCGGGGCGATCAGGAGGGGGAGGGTGGGCCTCGCACGCCCGGCTGGCCGCGCCTGGCCGCTCCGCAGGCTGAGCGCCATCATGCCGACCGCGATCAGGATCGTGGGCAGCAGGATCGGCAGCATCGCCGGTAGGCCCTCGCTGCCGAACGCGACATAGGTGTACACCGGCAAGGAATATGGGTGGTAGGCGACCATCACGGTGGCGCCGAACTCGCCGAACGCGCGCAGCCAGGTCAGCAGCAGCCCGGCCCAGATGCCGCGGAACGCGAGCGCCAGGCTCACCCGGCGGAACACGGCGCCGGGCCGGTGCCCGAGGGTGGCCGCCACGCCCTCCAGCACGGGGTCTACCTCGGCGAAGGCAGAGCGGGCGGCCACGATCAGGAACGGGGCGGCGACGAAGGCCTCCGCCAGTACGATGCCCAGGAAGGAGTCGGTCAGTGCCCCGCCGGTCAGGCGGCCGAGCGGGCTGGCATAGCCGAGCAGGAACAGCAGCAGCACGCCGCTGGCCAGCGGCGGCAGCGCCAGTGGTAGCTGCACGACGAAGCCCAGCAGCGCCATCCAGCGCCCCGGCACCCGTGCCAGCAGGTAGCCGAGCGGGATGCCGCCCAGCGCCACCAGCGCCGTGGCAAGGGTGGCGCTCGCGACGGAGACGAACCCGGCCCGCGCCAGGCCCGCCGCGTCCACGCCGCGCCAATCGGCAAGCCCGAGCTGGCCCAGCCCCGCCAGGAACGGCGCCACCAGCAGCGCCGCCAGCAATCCCGCCAGCGGCCCCAGCAGGCGGGGGCGGCCAAACCCGGCGGTCAGGCTACTTGACGTGGATCGAGGCCGGCACTGCCCCGGCATCCCCCGTAACGGACGGCGCCACCGTGTCCAGCCCGTGCTCCTTCATGACGGCCTGGCCAGCTGGGCTCAGCAGGTAGTCGACGAACTTGGCCGCTTCTTGCGGATCGCCCGCGTCCCGCAACACCGTCACCGTGTAGACGGCGCTCAGCGCCACGTCCGGCGGCAGCGGGATCGCGGGGATCTTCAGGTCGGCGGTCTCGGTCGAGTAGAAGAATCCGACATCGACCTGCCCCGATTGCAGCCGGCCGACCAGGTTTTCCTCCGGCCGGACCTGGTCCGGGTTGTCGGGCGCGCCCAGCACGGCCTGCGCCAGGCCCGGCTGATGATAGACTTGCTCCGCATGGTCCAGCAACTGCACCGTCAGCGCACCCTTCGGGTCCAGCTTCGCGTCGGTGCGGCCGATGCGGATACCGGGCTCCCGCAGGACTTCGTACCAGGGCATGGATTTCAGGTCCGCGGCGAACCGGCTCGCGGGGTTGTAGCCGATCACCAGCGGCGACTGCGCAAAGGTGATGTACCAGGACACCCAGTCGCCGTTGGTGCTGCCCATCAGCGTGTCATTGACCTTGGGCGTGGCGCTGATGAACACGTCGGCCCGCCGCAGCTTGCCCTTGATCTGGTTGGCCAGCCCGTTGGAGCCGCCGCCGAAGCCGCGGAACGTGTCGCCGGAAGCCGTGTCGAACGCCGGGCCGATGCCGTGCTCCATCAGGTTCACCAGCGACCCGGCATACATGATGTTCACGTCCGCGGCGTGGGTCACCACCGGCGCCGCAAGCGTCGCGGCCGTGAGAAGGAGCGGAAGGGGATTGCGCATGGAGCCGCCTTTTTGGGGGTGGAACGTCGTCGTGCTGATCCGGCTATAACGCATGGAGCCGGATGGTGCCACGCCAAGCCGATGACCGGCGGCACGGGCCGCCCAAGGGCATGAACCGTGGCGGCTTGCTACCCCGTGACACTCGCCGACCACGTGGCGCTCTCGATCTCCGGCGCCTGCTCCAGCCGCTCGACCAGTGCGTCCAGCTCCGCCGAGTCGGCCTCCAACGAGGTCAGCACCGCCGTCAGCTCGATGTCTGAACCACCCGCGACGCTCGTTTCCATGCCTTGCACCGGGTAGTTCGCCGCATCCAGCGCGTCGGACAGCAGGTCGCGCACGTCGGTCAGGTGCTGGCGGTGGCAGGTGACGATCACGCGGTAGCGCGCCTCCGTGCCGGTCGGACCGACGGGGCGGCGGTTCACCCAGTTCACCAGGGGGCGCAGCAGGGTGTTGCCGGCCAGCACGAAGGCGGTAAGGGAGGCGGCCTCGCCGGGCAGGCCGCTGCCGGCGGTGGCGCCCACGGCGGCCGAGCACCACAGCGTCGCGGCGGTGTTCAACCCGCGCACCGTGCCGCCATCCTTCAGGATCACGCCCGCGCCCAGGAAGCCGATGCCGGACACCACGTAGCCGATCACCCGCGTGCCACCATCCCCGCTGAGCAACTGGATGCTCAGCGCCGTGAACGCGGCCGCGCCGACCGCCACCAGCACGTTGGTGCGTAGCCCGGCATTACGCTGCCGCCATTGCCGCTCGAACCCGATCGCCGTGCCCAGCACGAAGGCGTTGAGCAGCTCGAGGTCCATCCGGACCAACGGCACGGCACTCCATGCCTCGACCAGCGCCCAGAGCTGGGCGGCGGTCATCCAAGCCTACCCGTCATAGGTTACGCGCAGCACCACGAACCAGGGATAG
>CAXSEK010000461.1:0-2847 GCA_964235625.1 uncultured Acetobacteraceae bacterium | reverse complement strand
GCTGATGACGGCGCTGGCGATGATGATCGGCATGTTGCCGATGTCGTTCAGCAACACCCAGAACGCGCCGCTCGGACGCGCGGTGATCGGCGGCCTCCTGGTCGCCACCTTCGCGACATTGCTGTTCGTGCCTTGCGTATTCGCGCTGCTACAGCATGACAAGAAGAACGGGGATCAGGTGGCATGACGAACCGTGGCCGGCTGCTGGGAGTGGCAAGCGTTGTTGTCGTGGTGGGGCTCGTGGCCGTGGGCGTCATCGGGCGTCAGAACCACGTCGCCGACCTGCGTGCAGTGTCCGACGAGGAAGCCATCCCGCAGGTGCAGGTGATCTCGCCGGCAAGGGGTCCCAGCACACGGGCACTCGAACTGCCCGGCAATATCAGCGCCTGGTATGCCGCACCGATCTACGCGCAGGTCTCCGGCTATGTGAAGATGTGGTACAAGGATTATGGCGCGACCGTGAAGGCGGGCGAGCTGCTGGCGACGATCGAGGCACCCGGGCTCGACGAGCAATATGCGACCGCACAGGCCACTCTCAGCGTGGCGGAGGCAAAATACCAGCTCGCTGCCGTCACCGCCAGCCGCTGGAAGGCGCTGTCCGGGACACCGGCGGTGTCCAAGCAGGAAGTCGATGTGCAGGTCGCCGGCGCGACCGCGCAACAGGCGCAAGTGCAGGCGGCGCAGCATGAGTTGGCGCGCTACCAGGCACTGGAGCAGTTCAAGAATGTCGTGGCGCCGTTCGACGGCGTGGTCACCGCGCGCAACACCGACGTCGGCAGCTATGTCAACGCCGCCGGCGGCGATGCGCGGACCACGGGTGGTTCGGCGGCCCTGTTCAGCGTTGCCGATATCCACGAGTTGCGTGTCTACGTCTCGGTGCCGCAGGATTATTCCGCGATGCTCAAGCCGGGCCTGACCGCGACCTTGTCGCTGCCGCAATATCCGGAACGGGTCTTCCGCGCGCAATTCCTCACTACGGCGAACGCCTTTAATCCGCAGACGCGCACGGTGATCACCGAGCTGACCGTGGATAATCCCGAGCATGACATATGGCCGGGAACCTACACCGATGTGCATTTCGTGCTCGGCGCCGACCCGAACATCCTGATTGTTCCCGAGCAGTCCCTGCTGTTCCGTGCCGAGGGCATACAGGTCGTGCTCGTGCGCCCTGACGACACGGTGCATCTGCAGAACGTCAAGCTCGGCCTCAATCTCGGTCAGACCGTGCAGGTCGTGGCCGGACTGAAGCCTGGCGACCGGCTGGTCAACAACCCGTCGGCGGGCATCCTCGAAGGTGAGAAGGTGATGGTCGTGCCGGGGGCGCCGGGCGTTGCCGCCAGTCCGCAGTTCCGGCCTGCGCATAATGCCCGAGCTGGAAATGCGAGCGCTGGAAATGCGAGCGCTGGAAATACGGGATCCGGAGTGGACGGGACTGGGCGGATGAGTGTCGCCCAGCGTGAGAGGATCGAGGCGGCCCGCGGCGGTGCGATCGAGTAATGAGATCCTCCAAGCCCCGGGCTGCCTGCCTGATCGGGCTGTCGGCCCAGCTCGCTTTGGCGGGATTGTCGGGCTGCGACCTCGCACCGGTCTACCGGCCGCCACACCCGATCCTACCGGCGAACTACCAGGGCTCGGGACCTTTCGTGGTGGCGCGGCCGCAGGACCAGCTCCCGCGCGGACCCTGGTGGCGCATGTTCGGCGACCCGGTGCTGGACCAGTTGGAAGACCAGCTCGATGCCGGCAATCCCGACCTGCAGGCGGCACAGGAAGCCTATACCCAGGCGCGTGACCTGGCTGCGGAGGCGCGGTCAGGCCTGTATCCGCAACTGGTCAGCAATGGCGACCTCACCCAGAACAAGCAGTCCGAGCATCGCTTGTTCCGCAGCGGCGGCGGCGGGCCGAACGAGGCGACGTCGAACGACATCAGCGCCACCGCGACCTGGGAGCCGGATTTCTGGGGGGCGATACGCAACCGCACGAAAGTCTACAAGGAGCAGGCGCAGGAAGCCGCTGCACAGACCGCGACCGCCCGGCTGAGCCTGCAGACCGAGCTTGCGTCGGACTATGTGGCGATGCGCGGGCTCGATGCGGAGCATGCCGTGTTCACCCGGACCATCGCGTTCTACGAGAAGGCGGTGTCGATCACCAGGATGCGGATGGCCGGCAAGATCGCCTCCGGCCTCGATGTCGCCCGGGCGCAGAACCAGCTCTCCGCGGCCGAGGCGCTGGACACCGACACCCTGGCCCAGCGTGCCCTGCTGCAGCATGCGGTCGCGGTTCTGGCGGGGATCAACCCCAGCGCGTTCATGCTGCCTTTCGATCGGTCGATATCGGTCGATGCCGGCCTGGTGTTGCCGCATATTCCGGCGGGCATACCGTCGGAGCTGTTGCAGAGGCGGCCCGACATTGCCCAGTCCGAGCGGGCAATGGCGGCCGCGAATGCCGCGATCGGGGTTACGAGGGCGGCCTTCTACCCGGACATCCGCCTGAGTGCGATCTCCGGGTTCGAGGATAGCGGCTTCAACCTGGCCTCGCTGCCGAACAGCATGTGGATGGTCGGCGCTTCCGCCATGCTGCCCCTGTTCGAGGGTGGCCTGCGACGTGCCGAGCTGCAACTCAGCTGGTCGCAACTGGCGCAGGCCGCGGACAATTACCGTGCGACGGTGCTGACCGCCTTCCAGCAGGTCGAGGATGGGCTGGTGCTGACCGACAGGCTGACCACCGAGGCCGCGCAGCAGCATGACGCCGCGCGCGCGGGGCGGGAGGCACACGGCCTCGCGCCCACCGTCTACACGGGGGCGGTGGACACCTACCTCGACGCCGCCGTGGCGCAGAGGGCGGCCCGGG
>CAXSEK010000460.1:0-2852 GCA_964235625.1 uncultured Acetobacteraceae bacterium | reverse complement strand
CCGGTGTCCCGATCCCGATGCACGCGCTGATCCAGCAGGTGATCGCGACGGAGGCCGCCCCGCCGATGCTGCGCCAACTGGTGGCCTGGACCGGCCGGCACCTGTCCCTCAAGCAGGGCGATGGCGGCCACCTGCTGATCGGCGGCGGCTGGCCCGGCACGATCGACGCATCGGGTGCCACCCACGTGCTGCGCTCCAGCCTCGAAGGCAACCTGGCCCTGGCCGCCCGCGCTCTCCCGGGGCTGCGCGCCCTGCGGGTCACCCGCGCCTGGACCGGGCTCGCGCCACACATGGCCCGCGCACCGATCATCAGCGCCACGCCGGGCCTCCCAGGCCTCTGGCACGCCGTCAGCGGCAACGGCTACACACTGGGCCCGGTAATGGGACGCATGCTGGCGGACGCCATCCTGGGCCAGGCGGCATTGCCGGCGGCGTTCGCGCTGTAGCGCCTACGCGGTTCAGGCATGGGGGCGTGGCCACGGCCGAAATTGTCTTCCAGCGCCCACTGCGCGAAGTGCCACAGCGTCGGCAGCGCCAGGTAGGCCAGGCACATGCGCTTGCCCAGCTCCCGAGCCAGTTCGACGTTCAGGCCCTGCAGGTCGCCCTTCTCATCGACGAACCTATCCCGCAGCCCGACGATTGCCCTTCGTAGGATGGGCTTTAGCCCACCGCTTGGAAATGCCACGCGCGACCATGGTGGGGGCTAAAGCCCACCCGATACGGACGTTTTCCTGGACACGAAACACTAGGTCCGCCGCGGGCACTTTGGGACCAGAGGCTTGCGACCAAGCCGGGCCATTGAAGGCATAGCAGCAGCAAGGCGGCGATACGGCGGGTCAGGGCATGGGGGGTCCCGAATGAGATCCAACAGCTCGGCAGCAAGACGTATGCCCCCCGTCAAGACGATCACATTTCAGCGCTCCCTCTCCCGTTCTTCACGGGAGAGGGCTGGAGTGAGGGGCGTCCCACGCACGCAGTCCCCCGCAGTCACGGGATCTCGCACCCTCACCCCTGCCCTCTCCCGCAGGCGGGAGAGGGAGAAACCTCGCCTAGCCCCGCCGTACCCGGCCGATGAACGCCTGCGCGCGTTGTGTCTGCGGCGCGTCCAGGACCTGCGAGGGCGGTCCGGTCTCCACCACGCGGCCGGCCTCCATCAGCGTGACCTGCGTGGCGGTGTCCCGCACGAACCCCATCTCGTGCGATACGATCAGCATCGTCATCCCCTCCGCCGCCAGCAGCCGGATCGTGTCGAGCACCTCGCCCACCAGCTCCGGGTCGAGCGCCGAGGTGACCTCGTCCAGCAGCAGGATCTCGGGCCGCAGCGCGAGGGCGCGGGCGATCGCCACGCGTTGCTGCTGCCCGCCGGACAGCTCGGACGGATAGGCGCGCAGCTTGCCGCCGAGCCCGACCTTCGCCAGCAGCGCCGCCGCCTCGTCCTGCGCCTCCCGCCGGGGGCGCTTCTGCACCTTGACGGGGGCGATGGTCACGTTGCGGAGCACGTCCATGTTCTGGAACAGGTTGTATTGCTGGAACACGATGGCGAGCCGGCCGCGGACGGCGCGGATGCTACGGCGGTCCTGGTAGTCCACCGCCGTCCCACCGACCAACACCGTGCCGGCGGAGGGCCGCAGCAACCCGGCCAGCACCCGCAATACGGTCGACTTGCCCGATCCCGACGGCCCGATCAGCCCGAGCACGCCCCCGCGCGGCACCGCCAGGCTGATCCCGTCCAGGACGGTCTGCGCCCCATAGCGCGCAGACACGTCCTCCAATCGGACGTGAGCGTCAGAAATAGGGATTCGGCTTGATCGGGACCACCGCGTCGATGCCGAACCACTTCTTGTAGGTGGCATCCATGAAGCCGGACTCGCTCAGCGAATACAGCGCGATGTTGATCCAGTTACGCAGGCTGTCGTTACCGCGCGCGATGCCGATGCAGTCGTAATCCACGCTGCCGATCGGCTGCTGCAGGATCTTCCACGCGACGGAGTAGCTTTTGGTGAAGTTGCCGAGATAGTCCACGACGTCGATCATCGCGTCGCCCCGGCCCTGCGCCAGCGCGCGCACGGCATCCGGATAGTTGTCCAGCAGCAGAAGCTTGGCCTGCGCCACGTTCGCCTTGATGAAGTCGATCGGCGTCGTGCCGCGCACCTGCACGAGGGTGACGCCGGGCTTGTTCAGATCCTGCCAGGTGGTGAAACCCTTGCTGTCCAGCGTCAGTACGCTGAGCGCCTCCGTCTGGATCGGGACGGTGAAGTCGATCACCTTGGCCCGGTCCGGCGTGCGGGTCAGGGCGCCCATCACGATGTCCACCTTGCCCGTAGCGACGAACGGCACCCGGTCCGGCGAGCCGACCTGCACCAGCTCGACGGGCACGCCCAGCATTTGGCCCAGCTTCTGCGCGATGTCCACGTCGTAGCCGGCGATCTCGTTCTTGTCGTCCAGCGAGGCCAGCGGTGGCAGCGTCGGGTTCACCCCCACCAGCAGTTTCTTCGCCGATAGTACCTGTTCAAGGGTATGGACCTGCGCCCAGCCGGACATGGGAAAGACGAGGCAGGCGATGACGGCCAGATATTTGATGGACGAAAACATGACGGCTCCGGGGTTCAGGTCGGTAGGACGGGACTATGTGCAGATTGACCAACCCGGAACAGTTTCGCCGGGTTGGTGGTGTTCATCTGCCGGATCTCCGGCGCCGTGAACCCGGCGCACTCCGCCAGCAGCATGAACTCCCGAAAGCCCTCCACGGGGGGCGGCAGCAGGAAGATGCCGCAGTCGCCGGAGAGGATCGCGTGCTCCGGCCCGGCCGCGCGGATGCGGGGCGCCATGTCGTGGATGGTCATGCCGCCGCC
>CAXSEK010000459.1:0-2855 GCA_964235625.1 uncultured Acetobacteraceae bacterium | reverse complement strand
AGCACGAGCTGCACTGCCCCTCCCACGGGAGACGCCGCCACCAACGGCCCTATCGCGTTCGACAAGTTCAACGCCCGACGCCCCGCTTCCGGCCCATACAGCCCGGGCGGATGCTGCGGCGAGACCAGCGTGGTGGCAAATGCCGTTCCCGACAGGCCGGACGCGGCCGGCGGCGGCGGACCGAGCACGCCGAACCCGTCCAGTGTCTCCGCCGGGCTGAGCGGGGCTGCGTCCGGCGCCGCCGACACGCCGGCCGACAAGGCCACCAGCCGCCGCAGCATGTCCGGGAACAGCCCCGAGAGCGGCAGGTTGGACCAGTCCGCGTTAGCGGTGACGTGGAACAGCACCAACCGGCCCGAACCGCGCGCCGCCTCCGTCACCAGCGGCGTGCCGTCGACCAGGCGCGCCCAGGTGTGCGACGCGAGCTGGGCGGACGGCTCGGCCAGCACCTGGCGGTTCACGGTCACCTCGTCCGGCACTGCCAGGCCGGCGAAGGGCGACTCCGCCGGGAACGGCGCCAGCTTGGCCGGCTGGCTCCAGGACAGCGCGCCGCCCAACTGGCGGTCCTCGGCGAGCAGTCGCTCGGGCAGAAACGCATCGGCCGCGGGCTGGCCGAACTCGTCCGCGGTGTCGGCGCTGCGCGGCCCGGCGAAGCGCAGCAGCAGCCCGCCATTCTGGATCCAGCGCTGCAACTCCGGCGCCACCGAAGGCTCGACCGGTTCGTCCGCGAGCACGATCACAGCGATCTCCCGTTGCAGCAGAGTGTGGATGTCGCCCTGGCGCAGCTCGGTGAACGGCCCGAGCGCCTTCTGCAGGTAATACAGCGACCCCACCAGCGGCGTGTCCGCCCCTGCATCGGCCGTCACCAGGCCGACGGGGCGGCGGCGCAGTCCTTCGTCCAACAGCAAGGTCCCGGCAGCGGAGGCCGGCCCCTCCAGCACCAGCCGGGTCAGGCGGTTGCGCAGCTCCGGCGGCAGCACGATCGGCACCTCCGTCTCCGTGGCACCCGGCGCCACATGGGCACTCGCACGGGCCAGGCTCCGGCCGTCGCCACTCTGTGCCAGCACGGCCAGGTCCAGGCCGGGGCCGGGCAGGGTCGCGACGCGCGCCACCAGCCGGTCCGCCTCGGCGCGCGGGGCCAGCATCACGCGCGCGTCCGGCGCGGATGTCGCGACTTCCGTGACCGGGCCGGCGGCTGCCAGCGCGGTGGCGAAGGCGGCGTCACCCGGCGCCGCCAGCCCGTCGGCGATGTAGACCACCGTGCCGGACGCGCCCTTGAGCGCGGCCGCGGCGTCCGTGCGATCGGGCCCCCAGGGTTCGGGATGCAGCGCCGCGAGCCGTGGCCGCAGCTCCGCCGCCGGCATCACGGGCGAAAGGGCAGGGGCTCCGTCCAGCCCGGACCGCGCCGTGGTCAGCAGCGCCGCTTGCCGCCCGGCCCGCTCGGCCCGATCCAGCGCGGCGTTCGCGGCCGTCATGCGCGCGCCCCATTCGGGCGCGGCGGCCCAGCTGTCGTCCACCACCAGCAGCAACGGCCCTTCGCCGGGGAGCGCGCCCGCCGCGTCCAGCACGGGGCCGGCCAGCCCCACGATCAGCAGCCCGGCCGCCAGCGTACGCAGCAGCAGCAGCCACCAGGGCGTGCGCGCCGCCGTCTCCTCCCGCCCGTGCAGGCCGAGCAGCAGGCGGATGGCAGGGAAATCCTGCGTCCGCGGCGCCGGCGGCGTGACCCGCAGCAGCCACCACAGCGCCGGCAGCGAGACCAGGGCCAGCAGCACCCAAGGGGTGGCGAAGATCATGCGATGCCTGACAAGGCGGTGTAGAGCGCCAGCAGCGCCGTGCCCGGCGGGCTATCCGTCCGGTGCATGGCGAAACCCCAGCCGGCGGCCCGACACAGCGCGGCCAGCCCCGCCTGCTGCGCGGCCAGCGCCTGCGCGTAGGCGTCGCGGATGCCCTCCACCTGCGGTATCAGCAACTCGCCATCTGCCTCCACGCCGCGAAACTTCACCCGCCCGGAATACGGCAACAACGCCTCCGCCGGGTCCAGCACCTGGAGCAGGTGCCCCCGCACGGGAATGGCGGCGAGGCGGGCGATGGTGGCACGGGTCTCCTCCAGCGGATGCAGGAAGTCGCCGAACAACACCACCCGGCCATGGGCCGGCAACGGCACGTCGGGCGGCGCGCCCTGCGCGATCCCGGCCAGGGACGCCGCCATTGCCGGCAGCGACCCCCCGGTGAGCTGGCCCAGCAACCGTACCCGTTCACCCCCCCGTTGCAGAAGGGAGGCCAGGGCGAGCAGCAACAGTTCAGCCCGGTCGACCTTCTCGGGCATCGCCGCCCCCGAGCGCCAATGCATTGAGGCCGAACCGTCCCGCCACAGTTGCACTGTCTGCGCCGCTTCCCACTCCGTCTCGCGCACGTAGGTGCGGGCGGATTTCGCGGATTGCCGCCAGTCGATCCGGCCGGGCGCGTCGCCGGCCTGGTAGGGGCGGAACTGCCAGAAACTGTCGCCCTGTCCCACCCGGCGCCGCCCGTGCACGCCCTGCGCCACGGTGGCCGCTACGCGCTCGGCGGCGACGAGCAGCGGCGGCAGGGTGGCACCGAGCGCTTCGGCGCGAAGGACGGGTTGGGTGGAGGCGGCTTTCACGCGCCTGTCCCCCTCCCCTTGTGGGAGGGGCTAGGGGAGGGGTGGCCCGCGGCACACGTCCGGATAGTCTGACACGACACTTCGGCCATGGTTCGTGCCGCCCGACCCCTCCCCCCGGCCCCCTCCCACAAGGGGAGGGGGAGAATGTCGTTGTCCCTCAAAGCCGCTTGACCAGCCCGGCAATCACCTCTCGCAGCTCCACCCCCTCCGCCCG
>CAXSEK010000458.1:0-2868 GCA_964235625.1 uncultured Acetobacteraceae bacterium | reverse complement strand
GCAGACCAGCGGGGCGGCGGCGAACAGCCGGGACGCGCCCTCCGGCCGCACGGGGCGCTTGCGCAGCTGGGCGCGCCAATCATGCCAGGGCTGGAGCGGCGACGGCCCGGCGCGGCCTTCGAGCCGGGCGGCGGCCCAGGGCGGCAGCCCTGCGGCCAGCAGGGTGGCGGCGGCCATCAGCGGGACGTGCAGCAGCAAGGCGAGGGCGCCGCTCGCTGTCATGGCGGCCCGAGCAGGAGCACGGCCAGGATCAGCGCCACGGTGGCGGCCAGCAACGCGGCTTGCGGCTGCACGCGCGGCCACTCCACGACCGGCCAGCCCTGCAGGCGTGGCAGCTTCGGACGGCTGAGCGGGAGGGGCGGTATCAGGCCCGCCAGCAAACCGGCGGTGGCCTGCGTCGCGGGGTCACCGAAGGGCAGCCAGGGCGGTGGGGACGCGAACCCGTCCTCCCAGGCCGGGACGAGCTGGGTGCCTGGCAGGCGCCGGGCCAGAAGTACCAGAGCGGCGAACCCGGCCAGCCCGAGCAGGGCGACGACCAAAGGGAAATAGCCCGGAACGGCAAGCTGCGTCTGCAAGCCAGCCCAGCCTGCCTGGCCGACGGGGAGGGCGCGAGTGAGCCATTCCTGGGCCGGGGTCGCCATACGCACGGCCAGGCCGGGAACCAGACCCAACAGCAGGCACAAGGCGGACAAGGCGACCATGACCGCCTGATCGAGCACAGCCACCTCCTCGGCCGCCGCCGCGCGGGGTGTGCGCGGCCGGCCCAGCATGGCGAGGCCGCCGGCCCGCACCACCGCGGCCAGCGCCAGGCCGGTAGATGCGGCCATGCCAAGCACCGCCACCGCCACCACGAAATGCAGCGCCAGGCTGCCGATGCGGGTCGCGGCGAAAGCGGCTTGCAGCAGCATCCATGCACCTGCGAAGCCAGCGCCGGGGGGCAGCAGGGCGAGGCTGGCCAGGGCGACCAGCATCGCCACCGCCGTCACGGGCATGCGCGCGGCCAGGCCCCCCAACCGGTCCAGCGCCAGGCTGCCGGCGCCGCGGGCGGCGGCCCCGGTGGCGATGGCGGCCAGGGTGCCGGACACGGCAATGCCGAGCATCTGCAGCAAGGTGCCGCCGCCGGCGAGGGTGGCGACCGGCACCAGGTCGGCGGATCGCGCAACCGCCACCAAACCGGTACCGGCCATGACCCAGCCGGCCTGGCCCAGAGCGAGCCCGGCCAGCACCGCCGGGAGCGAGGCAGCGCGCAAGGCGAATGCCGCGCCGGCACAGGCGGCGGCGGACCCGGCCAGCAGGGCGGGCGCGCCCCACCAGCCCGGGATTGCGGGACCGCACAGGTCGAGCATTACGCGGCACAGCAGGTAGCCGCCCACGCCGGCCAGCAGGACCGCGAGCGGGGCGGCAAGGCCAGGTGCCGCCCCGGACGCCAGATGGCGGAACGGACCCGCCACCGCCACCATCGCAAGACCTGCCAGCGACAGGGCAAGCACCGAGGCAGCGCGTATCCCCTCGGGGGGTGCCACCCGGATGGCGGCAAAGCTGCTGCCGGCGTCGGACGACAGCACTGCCAGTGCAAGGGCGGCCAGCAGCACGCCCGCCAACCCGGCACCGCGCACGCCGCACACCGCGGCGAACCCGGCCAGGCCGAGCACGGCAATCCCGATATCCCCCGCAAGCAGGACCAGCATCGACGTGCCGAGCAGCAGCGGCAGGCTCCGTCCTCCCGCTTGAGCGGCAACAAGGCCCGCGGTGCCGAGCGCCAGCAGGAACCAGGCGCCGAGCGGATCGAGCGCCAGCAGGCCTGGTAGCAAGCCCAACCCGATGGGGATGGCGAGCACCGCCTGCCCGCCGGCCAGCGATGCGGCGAGGGCCGCCAGGATCACCAACGAGCAGCAGGCGGCCAGCGCGAGGGCCATGATGCGGCCGGGCAGGACTGGTACCGCCAGGGCCAGGCCGAACAGGATCGCAACAACGCCGCCCAGCACGGGCAGCGCCACGGCCCCCGCCATCACAGCATCTCGAGCGGCTGACGGCGCTTCGGTGGCGGGTAGGCCTTGTCGATCGCCGCCAGATCCGCCGCGTCCAGCGCCAGCGCGGCGGCGGCGGCGTTGTCGCGGACATGCGCCTGGTCGGAGGATTTCGGGATGCTGATGACGCCGGGCAGCCGCAGCGACCATGCGATGGCGACCTGCGCCGGCGTGGCGCGGTGCTTGACCGCGACCGCTTTGATCGCCGGGTCAGTCAGTAGCGCACCCGCCTGGCCGAGCGGCGAGTACGCCATCAGCGGGATCTGGTGCCGGGTGCACCAGGGCAGCAAGTTGAACTCGATCCCGCGCGCCTCGGGGTTGTAGAGCACCTGATTGGTGGCAACGGCGGCGCCGCCCAGCTCCTTCCCCAACTGCTCCATGTCCTCCACATCGAAGTTGGACACGCCCCAGCGCAGGATCTTGCCGGCGACACGCAAGCGCTCGAAGACCTCGATCGTCTCGGCCAGCGGGGTGCCGCCGCGCCAGTGCAGCAGGTACAGGTCGATCCGGTCGGTGCCGAGGCGGCCCAGGCTGTTGTCGCAGCTGCGCTCCAGCAGGCGGCGGTTGGCGTTCTGCGGGTAGACCTTGCTGACCAGGAACACCTCGTCCCGCCGGCCGGCGATGGCCTTGCCCACCACGCGTTCGGAGCCGCCGTCGCCATACATCTCGGCGGTGTCGATCAGCGTCATGCCGAGGTCGAGGCCCAGGCGCAGCGCGTCCGCCTCGATAGCGGGCGGGTCATTGCCCTCGCCCAGGTGCCAGGTGCCCTGGCCGAGTAGCGGGACGGTGGCACCATCGGGAAAGCGGACCAGCTTCACACGGAGCCGCCTTGGGCTTGACG
>CAXSEK010000457.1:0-2869 GCA_964235625.1 uncultured Acetobacteraceae bacterium | reverse complement strand
CCCGCCAGCACCATTTGGCGGCCGATCCCACTACCGCGTGACTGTGGTGAAGAAGCAACGTAGTAAAGCCAGCCGCGGTGACCGTCGTGCCCGACCATGACGCTGCCGATGATGCCGCCGGCCTCATTTCTACCGACCAGAACATCGGAGCAGGCCCCCGCCAGTGCAAACTTGAAGCCTGAGCGAGGGTCGTTATAGCTCGCGAGCAGATCGCAGCTTCGCCAGAGCTCGACAGTCTCCGTCTCGTCTTCCGGCATGGCACTCTTGATGGTCAGCAACATACGCAATCTCCGAAGGGTAGCACTCAGCCTACAGACTGCATTCTGCTCTCCCGTCAAGCCGACGCGAGTGTCGGCTTTGAAGTCGATTGTGTTGAAAAGTCCGCCAACCCTCATTAGGTCGCAATGACTTTGATATCGGGACGAAAGCTGTGGACATCACTGTCAGAATCGTTCCCCACCCGATACAGAAGAGCGGCAGCTCGGCTATTCCGGCCTTTTTCAACGCATCGAGTCGATAGCAACCACCCAGCGGTCCTTCGAACAGCATCCGACGGGAGCGCCAAGCTTCACACCCCCGCATCCGCCGTGGCACGATCGGCACATGGCCCGCCACACCTTCTTCTGCATTGATGCCCACACCTGCGGCAATCCCGTCCGCGTCGTCGCGGGCGGTGGGCCGGTGCTGCCGAACGTGCCGATGGCGGAGAAGCGGCAGATCTTCATGCGAGACCATGACTGGGTGCGGCGCGCGCTGATGTTCGAGCCGCGGGGGCATGACGTGATGTCCGGCTCCATCCTGTACCCGCCGACCCGGGAGGATTGCGAGCTGGGCGTGCTGTTCATCGAGGTGAGCGGCTGCCTGCCGATGTGCGGGCACGGCACGATCGGCACGTTGACGGTGGCGATCGAGGAGGGGCTGGTGGTGCCGCGCACGCCGGGCCGCTTCGCCATCGAGGCGCCGGCCGGGCGGGTGGAGGTGGAGTATGTGCAGGAGGGCCCGTTCGTGGAGCAGGTGCGGCTGCACAACGTCCCCTCCTACCTGCACGCGACGGACGTGCCGATCAGCGTGCCCGGGTTGGGCGAGTTGGTGGTGGACGTAGCCTATGGCGGCAACTTCTACGCCATCATCGAGCCGCAGGCGGGCTGGCCCGGCCTGGACGAGGCCAGCGCCAGCGACCTGATCCGCTGGAGCCCCGCGGTGCGCCGCGCCGTGCAGGCGGCGGTAGCGCCGGTGCATCCGGAGGACGACCGGATCGCCGGGGTAAGCCACATCCAGTGGTGCGGCCCGGCGCGCAACAAGCGGGCGCATGGCCGTAATGCCGTGTTCTACGGAGAGGCCGCGATCGACCGTTCGCCTTGCGGCACAGGCTCCTCCGCCCGCATGGCGCAGATGGTCGCCCGGGGGCGGCTGGGCGTCGGTGAGGGGTTCGTGCACGAGAGCATCATCGGCAGCCTGTTCGACTGCCGGGTCGAAGCCGCCGCCCAGGTCGGCGAGCGCAGCGCGATCCGCCCCAGCGTGGCGGGCTGGGCGCGCATCACCGGGCACAACACGATCTTCGTCGACGACCGGGACCCGTTCGCGCAAGGGTTCCAGGTGGCGTAGCGAGCACGGAAGCCTCTCGCCATTCACATACGATCGTGTTTTGATCGCGTTGTAGACGGCGCGCGAGGAACCCCAAATGCAGCCTGCCTGGGCCGACCCACCCACCCCGGCGCGCCCGTTCGGCAGCACCGGGCCGCAGGGCCATCGTGGCCGGATGCGGGCGCGGCTGCTCGTCGCGGGGCCGGACAGCCTGGCGGACTACGAACTGGTGGAGATGCTGCTGTTCCTGGGCGTGCCCCGGCGGGACACCAAGCCGTTCGCCAAGGGCCTGATCAACCGCTTTGGCGACCTGCTGCATACGCTGTCCGCACCGGTCGAGGCGCTGCAGGAGGCGGGCTTGAACGCGGACAGCTTGCGCGTGTGGGCGCTGGTGCAGGAGGCGGGCGGGCGGCTGGCGCGGGCGGAGACGATCGCCCGGCCGCTGCTGAACACGCCGGAGCGGCTGCTGGAGTATCTCGACCCGCAGCGCCGCCTGGGCCGCCCCGCCCATCTCGCGGCGTTGTTCCTGAACAACCGCAACCAACTGTTGGCGGAGGAGGCCTGGCCGGGGGACGCCGACCCGGCGCCCTTGGTGCAGCTGCTGGCCCGCCGCGCCGTGCACCTGCACGCGACCGCCCTGGTGCTGGTGCGCTCCCGGCCCGAGACGCGGCCGCGCTGCATGCAGGGCGACCGGGAGCTGGTGCAGCAGATGCGGCGGGCCGGCAAGGCGCTCTCGCTGGTGCTGCACGACCACCTGGTGCTGGGCCGCGGTGACCCGTTCAGCTTCCGCGAGCTGCATCTGCTGTGATGGACGGCGCGCCGCCTGGGTTCGCGGATGGGCAGGTGGTGCGCTGGCTGCCGCCTGCGGACACAGCGCTGACCTTGCCGGGCCTGCCGGACGGGGCGTTGCTGGCCGAACTACTCTCCCTCGTGCTGCTGGCCGATGCGGAGGCGGTGGCGGCCCGGGCCACCGCACGTTTCGGCAGTTTCGCCGCCGTGCTCGCGGCACCCGAGCGGGACCTGCGCAGCGTGCGCGGGCTGGGTCCGCACGGCATCGCCGCAATCAAGCTGCTGCATGCCGCCGCGGTGCGCCTGGCCCGCGCGGGGGTGATCGGCCTGCCTGTGCTGGATGGGTGGGAGGCGCTGATCGCCTATCTTACGGCGGTGCTGGCGCGGGAGCGGATCGAGCAATTCCGCATCCTGTTCCTGGACGCCGCCGGACGCCTGCGGGCCGACGAGGCGCAGGCCCGCGGCACCGTCAACCACACGCCGGTCTACCCCCGCG
>CAXSEK010000456.1:0-2881 GCA_964235625.1 uncultured Acetobacteraceae bacterium | reverse complement strand
GGGGCGCTGCTCGCCGACGCTCCGGCGCTGACGCATGCGGCGCTGATTGCCGGGCAGGCAATGTCGTTGCGGCTGCACGCACCGGTCGATACGCCGCAGGTGGTGCTGCTGGTGGACCGCTCGCCGGCGGTGCAACGGCTTTGGGTGGTGCTGGCGACGCCGGGCCAGGCCTGGGAGCAGCTTGGCTCGGTGCATGTCAGCACGGGAAAACCGGGCCGGAAGGAGCATTTCCGCACTCCGGTCGGCGTGTTCGTCAATGACGGTGCGATCCTGGGCTACCGCGCGCTGGGCACGTACAATGAGAACCACATCCGCGGCATCGGCGTGAAGGGCATGCGGGTGTGGGATTTCGGCTGGCAGATGACCGATGACTGGCGGACCAAGGACGCGCCGATGGCAGTGCGGATGGAGATGCACGCGACCGACCCGGCGAACCTGGAACTGCGGCTGGGGCGGTGGGATTCGGAGGGGTGCATCCGCCTGCCGTCCAGCTTCAACAAGTTCCTGGACAACCAAGGCCTGATCGACGCGCGGCTGCGGGAGGCGGCGCAGACGGACCGCCGGTTCGCGGCGCTGCTGCCGCACACCACGCCGAGCCCGCTATCCGGGTCGGTGGTGGTGGTGGTGGACACGTCCGACCCGGGGGCGGTGCCGTCCGACCCGGTGAAGGCGGAAGCGATGGAGCACCCGCCGATGCCGGGGCCGGAGCAGGACAGCGCGGAATAGGTAACTAGCGTCAGCGTGGGTTCGCGAGCAGGTAGGCCGATAGGGCCCGAGATTCGTGATAAGGCTTGCCATGACCGAAGCTGGCGATCAGACGATCAACGTGATCTCGATGAGGCTGCAGGATCGTGCCGGCCATCTCAGGGCGCGGGCATCCGTGGGCTCTGAGTGTTCGGCTCCGTCGCACGAGGCCAAGCGCTGGCCAGCAGCGACATCGACTTGATGGCGGATTTCGACCCCGGCGCATCGGTCAGCTTGGTGACGATTGCTTCGCTGCGGTCCGAACTGTCAGAACTGCTTGGCGTTAATGCCGATCTTGTCGAGCGTGGCAGCCTTCGCCCAGCCGTCTGGGAGACGGCTGCACGAGATGCCATCAAGGTGCTCTGAACCGGCGCAGTCCTCGCCAGCGCCCGGAAGCCATCCTTGCAGCAGCAGAGGATGCGCTCGCCGTTCCGCCGGGCTCGACAGCACTGCCGTTGCGAGTATGCCGGCAACCGACCGGCGGACGTATCGTGCCTTGAAGAACGCCCTGACCGAGATCGGTGGGGCGGTGAAGGCGCTGCCGCCCGAAATCCTGGAGCGGCATCCAGCAATCGACTGGCGCGGCTGGGCGGGACTGCGCGACGTGGTGTCCCATGAGTATTTCCGGCTCGAGATGACACGATTGCAGCTCACGGTGACCAAGGAGTTGCCGCAGTTGCTCAGCGTCGCAACAGCGGAGCTCGATCGCAGCGACTGACACCTTGACCGGCTGTGCTAAACCCACCTCCGCCAACCCTCAGGCTTCCGACTCGGCACACTCCTGTAAGAGGTTCCTCATGCTCCTGTCCCGCCGCACGCTGCTCACCGTCACCGCCACGCTGGCTGCCGGGCCGGTGCTTGCCCAGACCGCGGACTCGCGGATGGCGGACCGCACGCTCGGGCAGGACACCGCGCCGGTGACGATGCAGGAGTGGTTCTCGCTGACCTGCACGCATTGCGCAGCGTGGAGCAAGGACGTGTTTCCGGAGGTGAAAGCCAAGCTGATCGACACCGGCAAGCTGCGTTACATCTACCGCGACTTCCCGCTCGATCAGGTGGCGCTGACCGCGTCGATGGTCGCCCGCACCCTGCCGCCCTCACGCTACGAGGCGTTCGTGGCCAACCTGCTGGCGACGCAGGACCGGTGGGCGTTCGCGCGGGACGTGGACAGCACGGCCGAGCTGTTCAAGCGGGCGGCGCTGGCGGGCATGCCGCGGGCCACGTTCGATGCGACGGTCGGCGACCAGGCGCTGCGGAGCGCCATCCTGGCCGAGCAGCAGGGCGGCGTGGACAAATACAAGATCGACAGCACGCCGACCTTCATCGTGAATGAGAAGTCCCACGCCGGCGAGCAGCCCTACAGCGCCATCGCCGGCTTCGTGGCGGCGGCGGGCTAACACGCCTTGCCGGTCAGTTTCAGCCGCCTGCGGATCGCCGGGTTCAAGAGCTTCGCCGAACCGCAGACGGTGGAGATCCTGCCCGGGCTGACGGGCGTCGTCGGCCCGAATGGCTGCGGCAAGTCCAACGTGGTGGAGGCATTGCGCTGGGCGATGGGGGAGAGCAGCGCGCGCTCCCTGCGTGGCGGCGAGATGGATGACGTGATCTTCGCCGGCACCGCGGGACGGCCGAGCCGCAACCTGGCCGAGGTGGTGCTGACGCTGGAGGATGCGGCCGGGGCCGCCCCGCCGCCGTTCCACGAGGCGCCGGAGCTGCAGATCAGCCGCAAGATCGAGCGCGGCGCCGGCAGCGCGTTCCGGCTGAACGGCAAGGAAGTGCGGGCGCGGGACGTGCAGACGTTGTTCGCGGACCTGGCGAGCGGGGCGCGGTCCTCCGCGATGGTCAGCCAGGGCCGGGTCGGCACCATCATCAACGCGCGCCCGGACGAGCGACGGACGGTGCTGGAAGAGGCGGCCGGCATCACCGGGCTGCATGCGAGGCGGCACGAGGCGGAGCTGAAGCTGCGGGCGGCGGAGGCGAACCTGGAGCGCGCGGACGACCTGCGGGCCCAGTTGGATGGCCAGTTGGCGTCGCTGCAGAAGCAGGTGCGGCAAGCGAACCGGTGGCGCACGCTGTCCACCACGGTGAAGGAGGCGGAGGCCGCGCTGCTGGCCATCGCGCGCGCCCGGGCGGAGGCGGC